>DATIQS010000527.1:0-2398 GCA_035470605.1 Fibrobacteraceae bacterium | reverse complement strand
CCTTTGGAGAGGTCTTCCCCATCCTCTGGATGCTCTTCCGGTTCGGTCGTGCTGTCCACGATTTCCAGAAGGGGATTCATCAGGACCTCTTGTTGGATCAGTTGTTCCAATTCCAACGTATTTGCCTGCAACAGGTTAATCGACTGGATCATCTGCGGTGCGAGCTTCATGTCGAGCCGCATGGACGCCTGTTGGTGCATTCCTAATTCCACGATTACCTCCGCGCTTTGCGCATTAATCCAAACGGAATGATTCCCCAAGATAGATTCGACGAGCTTCTTCGTCTTGTGCCAGGAATTCGGACGTACCCTCGGTCAGGACCCGACTCTTGTACATTATATATGCCCGGTCGGTGATTGACAATGTTTCCCGCACGTTATGGTCCGTAATGAGCACACCCATCCCCTTATCCCGGAGTTGTGCGATAATGGACTGAATATCGGCCACGGCAATGGGGTCAATCCCAGCAAAGGGCTCGTCCAACAAGATAAAATCCGGATTGCTGGCCAGAGCACGGGCGATCTCCAACCGGCGACGCTCTCCACCAGAACAGGACATGGCTTTAGTCCGTCGGATATGGGAAATTTTGAACTCCTCAAGCAACTCTTCCAGGCGTTCCTTGCGCAGACTCCGTTTCAATTTCTGCATTTCCAGAATGGCCATGATGTTGTCTTCCACGGAAAGTTTTCGGAAAACCGAGGCCTCTTGAGGCAGATAGCCGACTCCAAGACGAGCCCGTTGATACATCGGTTTGCGTGAGATTTCCACGTCATCCAAAAAAATATGCCCTGCATCGGGACGCACCATGCCCACGATCATATAAAACGTTGTGGTTTTCCCTGCACCATTAGGGCCCAGAAGCCCAACGACCTCCCCTTGAGTGACTCGGATAGAAACCTCGGACACAACCTGGCGGTCTCCATAAGTTTTAATCAGGTTATCGGTGCGGATAGTGTGAATATGGATTTCATCCGGATTCATTTCGACTCCAGGGTGGTTTCTGCTTTTTCGGAATGATCCGAAGAGGCAGGAAGGAAAGGGATTCCGTTCTGTCGGTTTTTCCCAGGGAGTTTAGAAAAAGGGAGAAAGGGGGTTCGTGTGCTAGTCTTGGTCGAATCCTTATTCGCGACCTTGCTGAGATCATAATAAATACCGGAAGACATGGCCCCTCGAATTTGGAGCTGACTGACCCTGGAGGTATCGAACAGGACGCTGATGGTATCCCCGGCAGCCTCGTTGCGGCCAGAGACCGTTCGTTTCTTTTCCACATACCAGTAGGTGCTTTTGGCTCCTCCGGTTACGCGCGCTTCCTGCATCTGTCCATCCTGGAAGGTCAGCGTTAACAGTTGTCCACTCATGCGGTTTATATAGTCCTGTAAATCGGCCTCCCAGAATTGACCCTGGGCGTTTAGAGAGACATACAGATTCTTCATTTTCTCCTTTTCAAATTCAGCAAACAAAGTATCTCCATTCACCTGGGTATGCTGGAGGGGACCTCCATTTTTGGGCTTTTCATCCTGAATACCAATGGCGTTGCGGATGACCCGCACGGATTTTAGCTGTTCCCCATCAAGAATCACGAACATGGAGTCCCCTGAAATTTGATTTTCTTTCAGGAGGCATTTAGGATGCCCCACCAAGGTAAGTTGATTGTTTTTGTGATCGAACCACCCCGTGTCACAAGTCACCACCAAATCCTTTTGAGTCAGCCGGACATGCCCAAAAGCGGTAAGAAGGTCCAAGCGACGCTGGTAATGCCCCGAATCGCAGGTAATGCTCAGGTCTTTTTGATTTACATGAACATTGCCAAATGCAGACGCCAGGTCGTTTTTCCGATCATAGGTGATATGTTTCGCTCGGACCCACAAAGTGTCCGTTTCTTTCTTGACCGTATCCTGACTGTAGTAATGAAGGAGCGGTTTGTCCTTGAGATCCAGAAATTCCGTTTGCCGATAGTATAGGACTCGTTCCCCAAAATAGGCCCCTTCACCGGAGCTATCACGGGCTTCCACATTGCCCACGGCTTCGGCAATCTCGTCTTTACGCCGATATTCACCCGTGTTTGCTTTGAGAGATCCCTTTGGATGCAAAAACAGGAAACCACCATCACAATGTACCACGTCGGCTCTTTTGTTCCAGGTTGCCTTTTCCGTCTGAAAACTTGCGCTGTCATGCCGAAAACGGACATGTCCCTTCAGCAAGAGCATCCCTCGTTCCTGGGTTACAGAAAGGGAATCCGCATGTTCCATCATCAGCGGTTTCGTCTGCGCACAGACAAAAGAGACGCAACAAAGCAGGATCCCAAGAAGTGATTTCAAAGGAGCGCTCCTTGACCTTGGATTCTGTTCAAGAAGCCCACGAGCGAAAAAGATCATGGGCAAAATGTATGAATTGCAAG
>DATIQS010000526.1:0-1673 GCA_035470605.1 Fibrobacteraceae bacterium | reverse complement strand
AGTAGTGGATCATCACCGAGGTCCTGGCCGGGCTGCATTGATGACTCACTGTAAGCCTGAGTGAATTCGACTATGAAAAGATCGTCCTGATTGCCGGTTGGCGAGACCTCTGAGCCGGAAGTGTTGACGTCGCGTATCTCTGCCAGGAATTCGGCAAGATGTTTACGCGGAACAAGGCGGATAAGGGCGAAATTATAAATATTCTCAAAATGGGGATCAGCATTGAAATTGTCGGTGTATCTCTGCCACTCCTCGCGGGTGACCTGCTCGCTGGATTCAACGAAAGCCCGCGTTCCCCTGACCGCGGCTATGTATTCGTGGAATTGGGAACTGATCAATTCCTTGACCATTTTGGCGTAATGATCAAAGCGCGCCTGTTCCGTGTTGTGAATCGCCTGGGAGGTGAAGCTCCAGATGAAGAGTGAAAAAATAAAGCCGATCGCCAGGATCCCGAGAGCAACACTACGGTAACGACGGGAAAATTGCCCGCTTCCGGAGCGTTTTTCGACAGAAGTTAGCGCATCCTCGGACAAGCCGTTTCTCCATAGATGGTGGAATACCGCGATATATACTTGGCGAGCTTGCTAAGCGATTAAAATCTCTTATAAATCAGATTACTTTTGTGTGGGTGGAAGTCAAGGGTAATTCTGGTTGCAAAGGGAAGAATGCTCTTATTGTTTCGACGCCTGGACAACCGGTCAAAATACTTATCTTTGATTCGCAAACTCGGATATAAATTTTTCTGCGCAATAATCCTGGGCTGCTGTAATCCCCTGGCGCAGGCGTTCCGCGTTGTTAGCTTCCCATTCATCGAGAGAGAAAAACTTGCCTTCAAAGGCGTCGTAGGTGCATTTCCCTTCCCATGAGGCTGTTTTTAAGGCGGTTGGCCCATGCCCGCTCAAGACTTGCCCCAGGGGAATGATCTTGCTGATCATTCCTACCTGCAGTTGCGACGTATAGAAATTTGGAGGAAGTCTGCGGTAGATGAGGTGCCAGTCCGAATGAAAAAACAACACAGGATAACTTGGCGGCAAGGAGAGATCTTTGGCTTTTTCAGGTGCGACGATAATCGTGCGGGACAGAACTGGCGAGCTTTGAGTAAATGTCTCTATGACCCTGACGACCGGAGAGTTGATTTCGTACTGTCGGCTGATGCGCTTGCCATAATCGGGTACGCCAAACAGGTTCAATTTCTCTTCGGATTGAATCGAGGTCGGATCAAACAGGGCGTAGTGCTGTTCCTGGTTGAGAAACTCCGAGATGGACTTGACGCGGTCTTCGCGGGGCTGGAGAGACGAACAGCCGGTTACGCCGAGGCTGGACAACAGGAAAATGGATAGAACCAGAATTTTCATTGGCTGCCTCTGTGTTCTCGTTCGTTGATTTGGAACATTCATGGCTGTGATCTGCATTCGCCATTTGATTGCATAGCCTCGACAGAATCGAAACGTTCCTTTAAGGCTTCAGGTAACTTGATTCCCCCGCAGGCCAATCCCAGGCATCTTGTAACAAAGTCATCGGAAAGCTTTTTACTGATTTCATAGTAGTGGCGTGCAGCATCACACAGGCCAAATCCTTCGGCGGCTCTCCCCAAAAAATACCACCTGACATTATCGCCGTACCTGTCGTTGATGACAACCCGCGCCAGTTCTTCCCAATGCTCCAGGTCATGC
>DATIQS010000525.1:0-1540 GCA_035470605.1 Fibrobacteraceae bacterium | reverse complement strand
CAGCTGAGGATATGTGCCAGTAACGGCTAAAGCCTAACTGGCATATCAGGACGGAGATATCATCAAAACAGACAAATTCGCCCTTAATCTACTCCAAGTAGGCGTTCCTCATAGAGGGCAGCACCCCACTAAGCGGCACCGCCGCAAGTGGTTGCTCAGCCGGTCGTTTTGCTTGCTTTCCCTTGGATGACATCAATTTCATTTGTGACATCCAGTGACAAACCCTTCGGGCTCGCTTGCGCGAGTGTCTCTCCGGCATCCATGCCTACGTGGTCGCAGGAAAGGGCCTCAACGTTAATTTTTAGGGATCCCCTTTACACAAATTTTTGTGGAGAATTGAAAAAGCCCTTGCTGCGCCCATTGGGCAAGGTCGCCCTGGAAAAATTGGTGCCATGGATGTCCGCTTTGGCTAGCACCGCCAGCCAGAGATCCGCCTCTGTCATGTCTGCGGCATTCAATTTCGCGGAAGAAAGGTCGCAACGCGTAAGGTCTGCTCGAACTAGGCTTGCATGTTCCAGAATGATGGAGTCCAAAATGGCCCCGCTTAGGTTGGCACTGTCCAGGCAGGCTTGTGTGGCATCAACTTTTGCAAAATTCGCGGACATCGCTCTGACGCTTCCCAAATTGGCTCCTGCCAGATTGGCGTTATAAAAGTCGCTTCGGGATAAATCGGCGGCACGTAGATAGGTCCCCTGAAATGAGGCGGAACGAGCTTCTGCTCCGCGTAACGAGGCTGCACTGAGATCCGCATGATCTAGACAGGCTCCACCTAGCTCGGCCTTGTTTAAGTGAGTCGAGCTCAGATTGGTCCAGGATAATTGAGCATCCTTGAAAATGGCACCATCTAGATTTGCATAACTAAGATCGGAGCCAGTAAGGTCACATCCTGTCAGGTCGGAACCGGAAAAATCAACGATATTCAGATTAAAATTGGTGAGTTTGAGTCCACAGAGAGTTCGATGTGCCAAATTAGGCCGTTCTCCACGTTCATGGGCCAAGCGAATCACATCTTTTACATCGTATTCCATCCCTTCAAGTGTATCCAAAAAACGCAGGGAAGGCAATTTTCATGTGGCTGGTTTCTACTCCTTCACATTTTCTCTATATTTTCACCCATGCAGCCCACAACCTTTGAAATTGTATTCCCTCTGACAGTCCTGGTTTTTCTTGGAGCGCTGGTCCCTGTTGGAATTATGGTCGCAAACGCCCTGATTCATCCGCAGCGTAAAGGCCCCCATTCCAAGGGAGAACCTTATGAGTGTGGTTTGGGGCAGACTGCAGGGAGCGCAACAGAGCGTTACTCGATTAAATACTATTTGGTGGCTATGCTGTTTCTGGTTTTTGATTTGGAAGTTGCGTTCCTTTATCCTTGGACGCTCCGTTTCTTGAAAGGGGGATGGACTCTCTTGTGGATTTTGCTGGCGTTTCTGGCCATCCTGGAAGCGGGCTACTTCTACCTTTGGCGTAAAGGCGCTTTGGACTGGAACGATTAAGGCCTGATCATGCCCAAATCCCTGGTTGCTTCCATTTGGACATCCTT
>DATIQS010000524.1:0-5315 GCA_035470605.1 Fibrobacteraceae bacterium | reverse complement strand
GGATGTCCTTCACTTCTTTGCGGTCCCAGAAGCGCATACCGCCAAAGATTACCGCCGGGATGCGCCGGTCGTTAAGCGCTTTTTCCAAGGCGCGCGATTGAGCGTTGGTGCGGTAAAATAGGGCAGTCTCGTTGTAGGTCTCCGGACCTTCGCGCTGAATAAAATCTGCGATACGTTCCGCTTCGGCGCGGTCATCTATCACGCGAAATACGCGAATGGGATCGCCTTCCTCTTGTTCGGAGTAGACCTTTTTCCGCATCGCTTCGGGGCGATCGTTGTGTTCGATGACCGACCCTGCGCCTCGTACGATATTACGGGTGGACCGATAATTGCGCTCCAGTTTGACGATGGTCACGGGGGAAAAATCCTCGTGAAAGCTGCGAATGATACCGATGTTGGCGCCGCGCCAGCCGTAGATGCTTTGGTCGTCATCGCCGACTACGGTGACGTTGCGTGCCGGGTTCATGATCAGGCGAAGCAACAGGTACTGGATGTCATTGGTGTCCTGGAACTCGTCCACAAAGATTTGTTGAAAGCGTTGGGCAAACTGCTGCGCAATGTTGGGCATCTTTTGGAAGAGTTGCACGGTGCGGAACAGCATGTCGTCAAAATCCATGGCGTCAGCAGCCATAAGGCGGCGCTGGTATTCTTCGTAAAAAGAAGCCACCTGCTCTTCTTCGCGGAACCGTGCGCTTTCTTTGACCAGATCGGGGGTCTGTAACCCTAATTTTGGACCGGATGGATCGGAAACCAAAGCCAAGCTGTTTTTGAACCGAGAAATTTTCCCGGAGATTTTTCGTAATTCCGAAACTTCGACATCTCCTAAAATGGGTGCGACCACCGCTTTGAGGGTGCGCTTCTGGTCGTCGTCGTCGTAGATCGTGAAATTGCGTGAATAACTCCACCCTAAACGCTCCGCCACCACGGGCTGCGCCAAGCACATCTTCAAAATGCGAAGACAGATGCCGTGAAAGGTCCCCATCCAGTCGAGCTGTACGTTCCCGTCCAGCAAATGCTGGATGCGCGCCTTCATTTCCTTGGCGGCTTTGTTGGTGAACGTCACCGCAAGGATACGACGAGGATCGACGCCGCAGGATGAAACCAAATAGGCAATTTTGTAGGTAACTGCGCGTGTCTTGCCAGAACCCGCTCCGGCTAGAATCAATACAGGGCCTTCTGTCTGTAGGGCGGCCTTGCATTGCTCGGCGTCCAGTTCTTTACGCAAGCGAGATTCATCAATCATAGTGGCCGCAATGTAGGAAATGCGGCTTTCGCATAAGCGTTAGGGAACGAGTCGCTACTCAGACAGTGAAGCCGCCGCTGAGGATGAGTTTCCCACACTGGTGACGGGCGCTGTTGTTCTGGCACTACTGGTTGGAACTGTAGAGGTTTTCCCTCCGTTGATCAATTTTTGCAGCAAGCGAGATTCCGTAGGATACAGCTCCAATTGTGTCTTCACCGTTTCCGTAACTAGGGTCTCAATTTGCCCGTTTTGCAGGTTGATGAAACGCAAGCTCATCTGCCAAGAACTGTCCATGGGAATCACTGATCCTGCAAGGAGAATTTTTGCGCCAATGGAACGCCCTAAACGCAAGAGACAGTCTGGATCGTCCAAACAGGTGGTGTTTGCTGGAGCATATAGGGCTTGATATCCTGAAGAAGCAAGGTCAGCGCGCACCTTTTGCGACAAGTCATTTCGCAAAGCCGTGTCAAGCGATGTAGCGGATAGGTTCGGAACCGCTACAGCAATTCGTGCCGCTGTCGGTTTGGAGGAACTCTGGGTTGTTTGAGCCATTTGGACGGATTGTACGGGTTGGACGACAACATAGGTTGTGTCACGTACCGGTGGGGGTGGATTATCGTTGTCGAGAATCACCGCCGTGGTGAAGAAGAATGGCCAGGACCAAAACCAGGGGTCAAATCCTGGACCAGGGCCGCCGGGGCCTGGGCCATGATGAAAACCGCGAGCCTGGACAGTAGTTGGCAGGAAACAAAGTGTCATAAGAAGCATCAAGCTGAAACGAATCATAATGATCTCCTTGATCTCAAAAGAAAAATACCAACTCGCAGAAGAATAGACCTAAAATTCAGCCAAACCGGTCGGATTTCACTATCAATCTGGAAAAATTTGGGCTATTGCAGCACGTCAAGATTGACAATATGGTCCTTGACCTTGATCAGAGCTCTGTCGTTCTTGTTAAAGTCTGCCGTAACAATGAAAGAGGAAATTCCAAGATCAGAAATTTTTTGCAAATACTTCTTCTTCAGGTAACGGTTGATTTCTTCGGTATTGGGGAGACTCATGACTTCATGCACGGTCTCCCGCGCCTCCTCATAGGTGATGGAACGGATGAATTTTTTGCATTCCATGATGTTCCAGGGGGTCATGGAGAGTTCGTCGATCCCTAATCCTACCAGAAGAAGGGTAGATAGCGGCTCTGTCACCATTTCGCCACACACGCTTACGGTAATGCCTTCATGGTGAGCCGCCTGAACTACATGATGAATCATGCGCAGCACAGCGGGATGGTGTGGCTGGAACATGCTGGCGATGCGTTCATTGGAGCGGTCCACTGCCAAGGTGAATTGAATCAGATCGTTGGTTCCAATGCTGAAAAAGTCGACCTCGCGCGCGAGTTCGTCCACCATGATGACTGCGGCGGGGACTTCCACCATAATCCCTACTTCATAATGGGGAATCTGAACCCCTTGATCCGTAAGAGCTTTTGCAACTCCGGCCAAGATGGTTTTAGCCCGCTGAATTTCCTGTACAGACGAAATCATGGGGAACATGATGCGCAGATTGGTGCTGCCTTCACCGGCCTGCAAAATGGCGCGCAATTGGTTCTTGAAAATATCTTCCTTGTCCAGACAAACGCGGATAGAGCGCCATCCCATAAATGGATTCGCTTCGTCCGTGGCGGACAGCTCTGGAATGATTTTGTCCCCACCGGCATCTAGAGTACGGATGGTGGCGGTTAGAGGATTCATCCGGTGAATGATATAGCGATAGGCCTCGATTTGTTCCTCGCAACTCGGATTCCCTTTTTGGATGAAGAGAAACTCCGAACGATACAAGCCAATTCCCGTAGCGCCCATCGCTTCGACGTCGTCGGCCTCCATAGGCAATTCGATATTCGCCATCAGCTTGATGTATTTGCCATCCAACGTTTGTGGATCTAAACGACGGGTTGTGAGTAATTCTTGTTCTTGGCGCCGGAAAGCCTCGATTTTCGCTTTGTATTTGCGAATATCGGAGTCCTGGGGGTTGATGATGACGATTCCATTGGAACCATCGACAATCATAAAATCCCCGGCTTCCGCCTTGACCGAGATGTCGGCTAAACCAGCCACTGCAGGGATTTTCAGCGCTCTCGCCAGAATGGAAACGTGAGAAGTGCGGCCGCCGGTATCCGTAGCAAACGCGGTTGCCTGCCCCTGCCTTAATTTGACCAAATGAGAGGGGTTCAGGGTATGACCTATTAGAATGGCCCCCGTCTCCACGGAAGCCCCTTCTTGGGACATTACCGGGCCGGATTCCACCAACAGATTCATCATGCGGTTGTAGAGGTCGCTTAGATCCGCGGAACGCTCTCGCCAGAGCACCTCTGGGCTTTGCTCGAATTGCCCGATCAGGAGTTTCATGCGATCATGAAAGGCCCAGCGTGCGTTGTAGTGCTCCCTGCGGACCAAATCCACCACAGGATCCACCAGCATAGGATCCTGCAGCATCATCATTTGGGTGTCGAGGATTCGGGCGTCTTCTTTGGAGACGCGCTTTTGGATGTTCTGTTTCGCGCTTTCCAGATCACGGATGGACTGGCGAATAGCCTTTTGAAACAGAGAAAGCTCTTTTGGAACCCGTTCAGGAAGAATACATTCCTGGGAAACGGAAAATTCCTGATTCACCAAGACCTGCACACACCCCATGGCGAACCCTGGAGACGCCGGCACACCCGTCAGGATCAGTCTGGTTTTACGGGTCGTAGTGGTCTTCGTTGAACCGGTCATGGAAAAGTTTTTCCAACTTCTGGAAAACCTCGTCCTCGTCCGAACCGTCGATTTCAAACTGGACTTGGGTTCCCGGGGTGATTACCAGGGTCATCAGATTCAGAATGCTTTTGGCGTTGGCCCGATTTCCTCCGCAAATCAAAGTGACGCTACTCGCCGCGCGACTTGCAATTTCGACGATGGCCATGGCAGGACGGGCATGAATGCCTGTTTTATTGATAACCGTAAGAGAACGAAGAATCATAGGTTAAAAGAAATCAATGTTAACATCCAGGCCGTTCTTAAGAATAGTCTGGAATAGGGAATCGGCAGAAAGAACGGTTTTGGAAAGGTCGTCGTGGAGCTTGCGATCGTTTAGCAGAATGCCCATGGTGTTGTCCTGTTGTTGCAACTTCCCCATAAGTCCATCGACATGGGTCATCAAGGAATCAATGCGGCTTAGGGTAGAGCCCGCATTCGTCGTCAGGCCCTGTGCATCTGCTAATAAATGCTCCAAAGGCTCCCGATTTTGGTCCAAGGCGTCATTCACTTTCTTTCCGGCTTCGTCCAATCGTCCTAAGGTCTGTCTGAGCATTGGGTCAGTCTCGTCAATCATGGCCACCACGCGGCGTTCCAACGAATCCGTACGATCAAGCAATTGGTTAAAACGTTGCCGGAATTCTGGAGTGGCAAAAGTGGAGTCCACTACGGCCTTTACAACGCCTACAAGGACACGAGTCGAATCAAAAACTTCACCAGCAACGCCCATTGCTTCGGCGATTCCTGCGTCAAAAAGGCCAGGAATCGTATCCCCGGGATTCCAGTAATCGATGGAATTCCCCAGCAAAACTCCAATTTGGCGTTCCCCCATAATGCCAATGTTTTGAACGCGGATTTCGGAATCTTTGGTCAATTTGACATCGTCGCGGAGGCGAATTTGTACCACCACCTTTGTCCCGGATAAATCCATGGCCTCGACTTTGCCCAATTTAACGCCATTTATTTTGACAGGATCATCTACAGTGAGTGTGCTTACCTGGGAGAGCCGAAGATAGTAGCGGTGAAAATTTTCGCGGGGATCGCTGTCATTCAGAAAGAGAACGCCAAAAACGAGAATTACCATGGTCAATAAAACCACGAGTCCAACGATGAAATAGAGCTTTTTGTCTGTTTTCATGAGACGTTTCTATAATCTAGCTAATAATGGCATTTTCTTATCACTGTGGCTGGATTTTACTTCCTTGGTTAAAAGATGTCAACGTTCAAATCCAGCCCTTTCTTACGAATATCGGCAAGCAAATCTTGAACCTGCTGAATCATACGGC
>DATIQS010000523.1:0-8001 GCA_035470605.1 Fibrobacteraceae bacterium | reverse complement strand
ATGGGGTTTGAGTCCCAGTGCTGCATTAAGAAACTTGTTTCAGGAAAAATCCGTTTGGGAGGAGCTTCAGCGTCTGCGCGCCACCTATGGCAAGCGACCGTTGCATGCTCCTGGTTAAGGAGTCGATTCGTTCTCCCTGTGATCTTTGCGATAATAAGGCTTCCGGTTCGACCGACGGGGAGAGGACGCGGTCGAATCGACCCGGTCAACTGCTGCTTTGGGGGTTATCGTCCAGATTTCATCAGCGCAGCGAGACTCACCTGGAGCTTAACGGGTTGCGGCCCCTTTTTGTCCTTCCCTGGAGTTTTGCCTGCAAGTTTGGCTTTGAGGTCCGCAATGGTCGCGTGACCCTGGAGAGGGGGTTTTCCTCGGTGTTGGTCTCGATTCCCGCGATGTGGGCCGCGATGGTTTTGGCCACGGGGCCCCCCGCCGGAAGAACCTTCCGAAACTTCCTGTTTCATGGATAGGCTGATGCGCTTTTGCTGCACATCCACCGCCAGTACGCGGACCTTCACCACGTCGCCGACGGTTAGCACCGTTTTGGCATCCTTCACATATTGCTGGGATAGCTCAGAGATGTGAATGAGGCCATCCTGATGAACACCGACATCCACAAAGGCGCCGAAGTTCGTCACATTGGTCACCACTCCTTCCAGCCAAGAGCCTGTGATTAGGTCCTGAATGGTCTGAATTTTGTCGCTGAATTTCGCGTACTTGAATTCCTTACGAGGGTCTCGGTTTGGTTTTTCCAGTTCCGCGAGGATGTCTTCCAACGTGTGCTTGCCCACCTGGTCATTCAAAAATTCTGTGGTGTCCACGGAATGCAGGGTGCCCGCGTTGCCGACCAGGCTTGCCACCTCGACACCAGCCTTGGCGGCGATGGCTGTGACCAGCTCGTAGTTTTCTGGATGCACTGCAGAACCGTCCAGAGGGTTTTCCGCGTTAGGAATGCGCAAGAATCCTGCGGCCTGTTCAAAGGCCTTTGGACCAAAGCCCTTGATTTGCGTTACATCCTGACGAGACTTGAAAGCTCCTTTGTCGTTGCGGAATTCCACAATGTTATGCGCTAGGGCCTTGCTGATGCCGGATACGTAGCCAAGCAGGGATTCGGAGGCGCTGTTCAGATCAACACCAACGAGGTTCACACAACTTTCTACCACCTCATCCAGGCGCTTCTGCAATTCGCGTTGATTCACGTCGTGCTGGTATTGTCCGACGCCGATGGCCTTGGGGTCGACTTTCACCAGTTCCGCCAAAGGATCCTGTAGGCGGCGACCGATGGATATGGCGCCACGGGTGGTCACATCTTCCTTGGGGAATTCCTCAATGGCGATCATGGACGCGGAATAGACTGATGCACCGGATTCGCTTACCGTCACCTTTACTGGACGAGGATCGAGATCGGGTAACAATTCGGCGACAAAGGCATCGGTTTCGCGGCCAGCGGTGCCATTGCCGATGGCAATGAGTTCAATCTTATATAGGGACACCAGTTCCTTGATCTTCTTTTTGGCGCCAATCACGTCACGCTGGGGTTCGTGCGGGAAGATGACATCGTGGGCGAGGAATTTGCCGTTTTCGTCCATCACGGCGACCTTGACCCCGGAGCGGAATCCCGGATCCAGGGCGAGTACCGCCTTATGACCGGCTGGAGGAGAAAGCAGGATGTCGCGCAAATTCTTGGTGAACACAGTAAAGGCCTCGACCTCGGCGCGCTCCTTCATTGCGAGGCGCACCTCTGTCTCTAGGGAGGGCTTGAGCAATCGTTCCCAGGCGTCCTTGCACATGGCTTCTAAGAAGGGCTTCCATACAGTGTCGGCTTTGACGACGAGGTTTTGTAGATAGCTGACGTACTGATCGTCAGGCATATTCAAACTGAATCGGAGCACCTTTTCTTTTTCGCCGCGGCGGATCGCTAGCACGCGGTGTGAAGGCATCTTGGCCAGGGGCTCGGAGAAGTCGTAGTAGTTCTTGAATTTGGTTTCCTGCCCCTCAAATTCCTTGCGGACTTTGCAAACTACAACGCCTTCCTTTTCAATGCGGGCGCGCAGGGACTGGCGGCATTCGGTGCGGTCGGAAAGTTCTTCGGCAAGGATGTCGCAGGCCATCTGAACGGCGGCTACTGGATCAGCTAAACCCTTTTCCTCAGAGAGATAGATGCGTCCGATTTCCTCCGCCGTATTCGTCGTTGGTTCCTGCGCTTCGATGATACGAGCCAGGGGCTCCAAGCCGCACTCCTTGGCGATGGTTGCGCGAGTCCGTTTTTTGGGCTTGTAAGGCGCGTAAATATCCTCTAGCAACGTCTTGTCCAGGCACGTGTCGATTTGCGTCTTGAGCTCTGGTGTCAGTTTTCCCTGTTCCTCAATGCTTTTCAGCACTGTGGCCTTGCGCTCGTCGAGTTCGCGGAAATACTCCAGGTGATGCTGGATGTCGCGCAACTGGAGTTCATCCAGTGTTCCGGTTTGGTCCTTGCGGTAACGGGCGATAAAAGGCACCGTGCCACCTTCATCCATCAATTCGATGGCCTTGGCGACCCGCCATTCTTCAATTTTTAATTGTTGCGAAATAATCGCGGCAAAGTTCATAGTTCTTACCATATCAGGATAAATGCCCAGGGGCTTGAGGGTGAAATTTAACCTAAAACCCCGGCGTAGCCAATGGGTTTTTCCTCGCTAAAATGCTTCAAAAATGCGAATCCACACCTTGTCACAAGGATATGGACCATTGAAGAAACGCGTTTCCACAGATTGTGCCACAGTTTCAAGAGTAGGTGAGCTAAGGGGACTTTTCGCAATGGCAGGTGGGGATATCTGAAAAAAGCTTCATGAAACAGCATTTTATAGACTGCGAACCTTGTCCACGAAATTGCGGCTTACGGGTAGTCCTGATTTAGCCTTATCGTTCATGATCACCTTTAGGCGGCCTCCGAACTGGCGTTGAATTTCCGCAATGCGGGAGGTGTTGACCAAGTGGGCTCGGTGAATGCGCATGAATTTTTCTGGATTGAGCTTGGCTTCCAGCTCTACCAATGGCGTGTCGATTACGTATTTCGATTCGTCTGTATGCACTGTGGTGTATTTATCTTCAGCCTCGAAGCGCACAATTTGTGTGATAGGGAGCAGCAACGTCCTATCGCCAATTCGTACCTGGATGCGTTCTAGGTATTTCTGGATGGGCTGGGCCTCCATAAGTTTGCGAACGGTTTCCAGTAGCGAAGCATCGGGCTTTCCCGAAAGACGCTCCAGTTTGGCCATGGTGGTTTTGAGGCGGTCTGCCTCCACGGGTTTTAGGAGATAGTCGATCGCGGATTTTTCAAAGGCGCGGATCGCATATTCGTCGTATGCTGTGGCGAAAACCACCCATGGGAGGGCTTCTCCTTTGAGTTGTGAGACCACTTCAAGCCCAGACATGCCTGGCATTTGGATGTCCAGAAAAACCAGATCGGGAGATAGCTCGCGGATTTTTTCCACGGCGGAGACGCCATCCTGCGCTTCTCCCACAATTTCTACTTGTGTGGAGTAAGGCTCCAGCAGTTTGCGCATACGCATACGGGCCAGTTCTTCATCATCGACAATTAGGGTACGCAGCATGATCCCTCCACTGGGAATGAGATTTCGACCACAGCACCCTCGCGATTATAGGTCTCTAGGGTGCAATTTCCGTTAAAGTATAGATTCAAACGCTCCAGGATGTTGTCCATTCCGCCATGAGTGTGTTTATCTCTGACCGGAGGGGGCCATCCTGCACCATTGTCCTGGACCATGATGTGACAACAACCATCGGTGATGGAGGCCTGGATGTAGAGGCGCCCCCCGTTGAGTTTACTCGATAGTCCGTGCTGGATTGCGTTTTCCACCAGGGGTTGCAAGAGCATTCCCGGGAGTCTGATTTGAGAAATGTCTCCTGTGATGCGTATCTCATAGGTCAGGCGCCCTCCGAGGCGAATTTTTTCTAGTTCCAGATAGGTTCGCACGATTTCGAATTCCTCCAGCAATTGCACATGCCGGCGTTCAGAGGAACGTAGGGAAAATCGCAACAGGCGGGAGAGTTTTTCAACGGCGGCCTCGGCCTTGCAGGGATCGATGGAGATGAGACTCGCAATTGAGTTCAGGCTGTTAAAGAGGAAATGGGGATTGGTGCGCGCCTGGAGTGATGCCAGTTCCGCCTGTGATTTTAGGCGTAGCAGACGTTGTTCACAGACCTCTTTTTCGTGAAGCTGATCCACTGTGCATTCCAGACGGTGACGCATCTGCGCATAGACAAGCAATAAGCCTGTCACTACGGCGGTGGCGAGTAGATCAAGAAGCAGGAGTTGCGCTGTCCAGATTTTCCAGGAAAGATCCAAAAATTGGGACACCAGCCAAGAGGCCAGGGCCATGGACGCAAAAACACCGAAAATGGCCCAAAGAAGATCTGCGAGTCGCCTCTGTCGAGCGCTGAAAGGGAGCGGAAGAAGAGACCAGAGCCCCCAGAGGAGGAGCAAAAGGAGACCGATCGCGCAGACGATCGCGAATGTGGTCAGAAATGTGCGAAATAGGGAGGGCAGATTGGCAGACTGCGTGAGATTCAATGTTGCAAACAGCGTCATGAGCAAGGCAACTAGGGTGCCGGGCAGAATACACATACGCCAGAAACGCTCTTGGAGCCAGAGCAGAAGTCGATGTCCTATTTTTGGGAAGACGCGCCTCATTTTCCAAATCTTATTAACCCATGCCTTGGTGCGTAGGAACTTTTAGATGAATGGATCGACAGGACGGATTGTTGAAAGAATGGGGGGGATGGAGGTGCTTGCTCTAACCTGGCCTACATCAGTGGCGATGTAGAGCCCAATTAGACGTCGCGTTGGAAGCGAAACGTTTCTTCGGTGAACCACACCTTCGTGATGCTTTGCGCCAACGTTGCGTCCCGACTGCTGGAATCCACAACAAGCCTAATCTGAATTCTAGGGAAATCCACAGCTCAACGCCTTTCACAATCAAGCGGCAGAGGGTGTGTTGCTCTATTGTTGAAGGCCCTCCCTACAGAAATACGCTGGCGGGGCGCTCCTCTTTGCGGGAAATGGCTGTTTCCAACAGGTTTTTCGGGTCAAGCACAGCCGCAAAATTTCGAGCACGGGTCAAGGCTGTGTAGAGAATCTGGCGGTGGAGAAGAGGGGTGTCCTGCTCTGGCAGAACGAAAAGGATCTTCGTGAACTCGGAGCCTTGTGCCTTGTGGACGGTCATGGCAAAGGCGGACTCCAGGCCAGAGAGACGCTCACAGGGGATTGCGAGAAATCCGTCCCGTCCCTGAAAAACCGCCAGGCTTCCTCCGTTGGTGGGGCGAAGGACCAGACCGAGATCCCCGTTATAGAGTTCCAACTCGGGATGATTCCGCGTAAGCAGGATTGGTTCGCCGTGGAAGCGTTTTCCGAAATAATGCGGATCGGTTTGCTGGCGCAACCACTGCCCAGCGTTGCGATTGATGTCTAGTCGGCCGTGCATGCCCTGGTGTGTGACGCAGAGGATGCGTGATCGGTTCAGCCAGGTAAAAACCTCCCGAAGCACGGGTTCCCATGGAGCCAAGGGTGTGCGTACCTCGCACAAACGTTGGAGCAATTCCTGGTAAGCCTGGGGATATTGTTCGGCGAACCACTGGGCAAGAATCTGTTCTGCTGCGACGCCGTTTTTGCAAGGAATTTCGTGTATATCGGCAAAGACGTTTTGACGTAGATGGGCCAGAGCTACTTGGGTGTTTCCCTGATTGATCCAAGAGCAGACTTGCTGAATGCCTGGTGTGGAACGGTAGGATTGGGTCAAAACAATGGCGTGATCTGTAATGACTGGCCGTGGAGTTCCGTCGCGGAGAGCTAGGCTTGCAAGCTTGAATCCAGTGGCCTGTTCTAACCAGCGGACGGTGGCGGGTTCTAGGGTGGGCGTGGCGTTCTCTTGGGAAAGCCCGCCTGTCAAATCGCCTAAAATCGCGCCTGCCTCCACCGGGGGGAGCTGATGCATGTCGCCAAGGAGGATCAGGCGGCAATCGGGAGAAAGGGCCTCCAACAGAGCCGCGAATAGGGGCAGATCCACCATACTGGCTTCGTCGAGAAGCACCACGCGTTGAGGAAGGGGGTTCTCGGTGTTGTGACGGAAGGAGCCATCTGGGCGGGCCCCGAGCAGGCGATGTAACGTTTTGGCCGGAATTTCGGGCAATAGGGAATCTGCGGGCTGAAGGGGAAGCGGAAGGAGAGCACAGCCTTGGCGCAGGCTTTCGGCTAGGCGCGCTTGGGCGCGTCCCGTTGGGGCGCAAAGCGCCATGTCTTCCGCGAGCAATTTTTCTTGGCGGATTAACGCACGCAGAATTTGCAGAGCCACGCTGGTCTTTCCAGTCCCCGGAGCACCAGAGATAATCAATAAAGGCGTCCGTAGAGCGAGAGCGGCGGCCGCTACTTGTCGTTCATGGAAGTGCAGCCCGGGTGGAAGAGGAGAGAATGTCTCGAAAATCTCTTTCAGAATAGGCGCCACATCTATTGGCGTCTTTTTTGCAGGACAAGAGAGGCGGAATTTCAGTTGATGGGAAAGGCGACGAGCGGCCCACCAGTTGCGGCCAAAGGCAAAGCGCCCTTGTTCCACCACCACAAGAGGAATTCCTTCTGAATCCTTGGGCGCGGGTCCCAGCAGGGGCGCCCAGAAGTCGGGTTGTTCCGCGAGGCCCTCTAGAAGATTTTGCTGGTCGCGGTATTCGTCTTCGGAAAGATCAGAAAGAAGATGCAGCAGAAAGTCCACCGTGGCTAAGGCGGCCCCCCGCTGTTGCGCCGCCAGGAGTAAAAGCAACAACTGTTGCAGGGAATCCACTCGTTTCCCGTCTCCAGAAAGAAGGCGGAAACGTTCAGCAAAGAAATGCGCCTGGCGTAATTCCAAAGGACCGATTTTGTTGTTGGAGAGAAGTTTTTCTCCGAGTTGTTCCGCGTTCATGTTCCCTCCCGGTATTGGCGCATCAACGTTTGAACATACGCGGCATCCGCCTGTGGATCGGCGGCGTGGGTCCAGATGGGTACGGTTGAGTGAGTCTCAAAAGCACGAAGATACACATAAACGGCGAATCCCAGTTGTTGTGCTGGTTGGTATCGGGTTCCCAGTAAACCTTGAAGATGACGGTGCAGCGCGTGGCAGTAAAGTTTCGCCTGGAGGTCATAGTGATCGGCTTTCATGCTTTGCGCAATGCGTTCCTCCGTGAATTCGGGCAAACTGTTGCTTTTCCAATCCAACACATAGTAACGATCATCCAGCCGGAACACCAGATCCATAAAGCCATGGATCCAATCCGGTTCCACTCCAAGATGGAATTCAGTCTCTGGACGACGATCCGTGAGGGGAAGGCTCGCCAGGCGAACGCTCGTTCCTCCTGGGAGTTCATAGGAACAGTCCAGGGCTCGTTCCACGATTTGCAAAATGGGGCTCAATGATTCTTGCGGAAGTCGGTTTTCTTCTAGGCGGGTTCGAGCAAAGTCCTGGAAGACCTGAGGTGGTTCTTCGCGTCCGACCCAGTCGAGTGATTTTTGGAGTAGGGCATGCTCGAGAATTTCGTGTAGCGCGTTGCCCGCCTGTCGGCCTCGTGGAATTTGTGTGGAAGGCTGGTCTGGGATGGGCTCTGGATCGGGTTCCTGTCCGTGGTCAAGGTTCCGGTCGGAATCCAGATGGCGAGATAATCCTGTGTAGCTGGTTTGCAAACGGGCGCGTTTGAAAAGCTCCAGGTGAGACAAAACTTCTGTGGCGTGCTGCTCCGCTTGTTGCAACCTCGCCTCAAGCTCCGGCAAGCCAGGCCGAGCATCCAGATGGTCCACGCAGATTCTTGTTGGCACCGCGCTCAAGGGAATCCATGTTGTCGCCGAGGGCTGAAAACGAGTGACGCCTTCTGCTTGGGGCGCATTTAGAAGGGCTCGCAATGTCGGGGAAAGATCCCGGTCGGGATTCCGGGAGGGTGGCTCTCCATTCTCTTCATGGATGGGCAGAAAGAGAAGGGTCTGTG
>DATIQS010000522.1:0-8169 GCA_035470605.1 Fibrobacteraceae bacterium | reverse complement strand
TGTTTACAAACAGGATGGCCGTGAGATTCATCAGGGCGTGGAGGCCTTTGCCACGGGCAATCTTCTGCCGAGTCTGACCCTTTCAGGCGGTTTCACCTTGATGAGTGCCGAGGTGGAAAAAGAAGAGGATGATCCAGATTTGGAGGGCAAGACCCCGGTGGATGTACCGGAACGCATGGCGCGTATCTTTTTGGAATACCGGTTTCCGGGTGTGCTGAAGGGGCTCGCTATTTCTGCAGGAGGCAACTACAATGGCAAACGACCAGTGGATGCATATAACACGGACTGGATCCATTCAGTGACCACATTTGATGCAGGCTTGCGTTACCGTATGCCGTTCCCACAAGAGCATATGACAACCCTAATGTTCAATGTTTCCAATCTCTTGGATAAGACTTACTGGGAATCCTATGAATCAGGCTTGCGTCTGGGTTCCCCGCGTCTCTTCTCCCTGGCGATGAAAATGGAACTTTAGTCGTATGAATAGGCAGGCTTGCGTTTTTTTCTGTCTGTTCTTTTTATGGGGGTGCGGAGAAAAGTCCAAATCGGCTTTAACGCTCACCCATTCTATTGTGGATAGTCGGGGAGATACGATAAGCTTGCCCGTAAACCTGCAACGTATCGCATGCGTGGATGTGCTTTGTTATTCCATCATGGTGATTCTCCGGGAAACGGATAAGATCGACATGATGCAAGAGACCAATGCACCTTGGATGAACAAAGTCCGGCCCCCGGAATCGCGCATTGCTCAAATCGATTTGGCGCCAAGTATGGAGGAGCTCCTTAAGCGCCATGTTGAAGTTGTGATTGGTGGCTATGGAGGAAAAAGCGAGGAAGAGTCCTTGACTCGCGTAAGCATTCCGCAAGTCAGAGCCCAACCCATCCAAGACAAATTTTTGAATCCGCAGGAATACTTGGATGGAGAAAAGCATATGCTTAGTGTTTACGCACAAATGCTAGGCTCTACCGCCAGCAATCGAGTCGCAGAATGGAATCGTTGGATCGACTCAAAAGTGCAGTACGTGACCTCCCGTACGGATCATTTATCTCCCAGTCATCGTCCGCGTGTTTACTTTGCACGTGGTCCAGATCCCCTCCTGACACATGGGAAAAATGCTGCCACTTACTGGTTCGGCGAAATGGCGGGCGCCGACATGGTCGTCAAGAATGTAAAGAATCTGCATGGCAAAGGTCCGGTGCATATGGAAGATTTGGTGCGATTCGATCCTGAGTGGATTTTTGTTGGCCGTCAGTATCCCATAGAAATGATCAGCCAAAATTCTTGTTGGAAAAATATTTCCGCTGTGCGGAATCATCACGTTATTCCTGTTCCTGGAGGTGTGTTTTATTGGGATAGTAGCCCGGAAAGTGGTCTTTTGCTTCTTTTCTATGCCAAGACTCTGCATCCAGAACTTTTTCCAGATCTCGATCTGCGCAAAGAGATCCAACATTTCTATTCACAATTCTATGACTACTCTCTGAGTGACCATGATGCTGATTTGATTATTCAAGGTCTAGGCCCCGATGGAACTCGGGCCACATCCCCGGATGCCTAATATGATAGAACAAACGCTTATTTCCAATTTGAAACACGCTTCGGCCATCGAGCGACCCGTAGGCGGATTTCCCTATCTGGGGTGCGCTTATCGTGGATCGTTTCCACTAGTGGAAATCCTTGGATCCATTCCTGGGATAGCATTGCTGAGTTATTCTTCTGCGGGTTGCGATGCCGATTTTATTCAGGTGGAAAGCCATTTTCGCAGATTGTCTGCCGGCCATCAGAAAACGTCGCCGCGCTTGTTTAGTGCTGAGATTGGCCATGCAGATGTGGTCCTGGGAACGGAAGCGCGTTTGCGCAATGCAGTTGATGAACTTGTGCGCCGTTATTCCCCTCAGGCAATTTTTATTCGGGCCAAATGTTGTACGGCTGGCCGTTCTGCCACAGAGGTGCAAGAGGAAATTCGCCAATTGCGTCGCCACCATTCCTTGCCCATTCTCCTGGCGCGTTGCGATTCCCTGGACCGTCCCCGTTACCGCAGACACCCTCTATTTCCAGATCCGGCCTGGGCCTCGTTGCCTTTGCGACGTGCCCGAAGCGGGACCTTTTTCAATCGGATTGGTTTTGGACGCGACCAAACTTTCGCCCAATTGCTAGAAAAAAGCGGTTTGCCATGGAATCCACTGGAATTGGGCGCTCCTTGGGAAAATTTTGAACAAAGTGGTGCGGCGCAGCTCTCGTTCGGGTATTCCACTGTTGAGTTTGGAAACCAGTGGGGCTCTATGCTAGAGCGAGAATGTCAGATACCCTTCCAAAGTCTTTGTCTCCCCTATGGCTTTGAGGGAACTGGAAGCGCCTTGGTGGAAGTTGGTCGTTTAACGGGAACCCTAGTGGAAATGCGCCAGTTGGCTCGTTCTGAGGAAAAACGCTGGGGCCCTGAATGGCATCGTTTGCGTGCAGGGCTACGGGGAATGCGTGTGTTGCCTTTAGTCGTAGGCCATTGGGGCGATGAGGCGCCTATGTTACGCTTATTACGAGAGTTAGGAATTGTGATTCCTGGTTTACCCGAAGACGGATGCCATTGGACTTCTTTGCGGAACGATTTGCCCCAGGTGGATTCTTTTTATGGAGAGACCGGCATTGGCATTGGACACGTTGGTGGCTACCAATTGCTGAATTTGGTGCGCGAGGTCAAACCGGATGCTGTGGTGGCCATGCACAATGGGATCGCTCCTTGGTGCGCCCGTATGGGAATCCCTGTGCTAGAAATTCGTGATCCACGCCAAGGGCTTCCGTTCCAAAGCTATGAAGGCCTAATTCGTCTTGGGCGTCGTCTCCTTTCTTTGCGCCAAAACCCCGCTTTGTTTCGCACTCTGTCTCGACAACCGCATATTCCTTACCGCCAACAGTGGCTGGATTTCCCATTGGTTCAGGAGAATTCATGAAAGCTTGTTTGGATGCCGAACCCCGTGCCTTTTGTGCCTTAGGGGCACAACAATCAGCGCAAGCCATTCAGGGCGTTGCTCCGCTTGTCTATGCGGGTCGCACTTGTACCTACCGTCTGTATCAGGGGATGAGCGAAATGAACGGACACCAGGGGATTGGCAACGATGGCGGCAGCTCCATCGTTTGTACGGGAATGCACTCTATGCCGATGCCCCGCCTGAACAGCACGGATTTGTTGCCCAATGCTCTTGATACGATTATGGATACTCAGGATCCAGATTGTATTGTCGTATTGACAGGTTGTCTTTCTGAATTGGTCGGTGAGGATGTGGGTGCCGAGGTACGTAAACGCAAGGCCGAAGGTTGGCCCATCGCTTTTGTCGATTTGCCGGGTTTTGCTGGAAACGCCTGGGAGGGTCACGAACGGTTTATGCGTGCTCTGGTAGATCAGTGCGTGGAGGAAACCTTTGAACATGTGGATGGTTTGGTGAATCTCTGGTCCTCCGTGCCCTATCTGAATCCTTTTTGGACGGGAGACTTACTGGAACTCAAACGCCTAATCGAGGGTTTGGGTCTGCAAGTCAATGTCTTGTTCGGATGTGGTTCCAGCATGGATGCTTGGCGGCGTATTCCTTCTGCCTGCTTGAATTTGGTGGTCTCTCCCTGGGTGGGCTGTGACCTCGCCATCCATTTGCGTGACCGTTTTGGTACACCTTATCTGCACTGGCCTGTGGCGCCGGTGGGGGCTACGGAAACCCGCCAGTTTCTCGAAGCCCTGGGGAAGACGTTGAAGGTGCCAGCAGAGCGCATACAAACATTCATCGCCCGCGAGGAGGAGGTCTATCGCTATCATCTGGAAAAGGGCTCTGAACTTTTTATTCAGGA
This sequence comes from Fibrobacteraceae bacterium, assembly GCA_035470605.1. Taxonomy (GTDB): domain Bacteria; phylum Fibrobacterota; class Fibrobacteria; order Fibrobacterales; family Fibrobacteraceae; genus CAIRAY01. The sequence continues at coordinate 4,340 of DATIQS010000522.1, read as the reverse complement.
CGAACCTCGTTTCTCTCAAAAATTTCATTGCGTAGGCGACGCGCAGACCGTCCTCTCCTTGACGCATTTTTTATGTGGGGAAATGGGTTTGCAGTTAGGCGCGCATTTCCTGGTGGAACGTCCCCCGGCTCGGCACCGCGACGCCTTGTCCCATATGTTTCAGCAGGGACGATCTTTTGCAGCGACAGAGGTGTGCTTCGCCGATTGCTCCCTGGACATCGCCCCGACCTTGCGTGCGCAAAGCCTCACAGGGGAACGCGATTTGCTTTTTGGAAGCTTCTACGAAAAAAATCTAGCTGATGAGCTGGGTATGGCGTTTGTCCCTGTCAGTTCTCCCTTGGGCGATGGCCTGACGCTAGATCGCACCTACCTGGGTTATCGGGGCGCGCTTCGTTTGTTGGAGGATTTGTGGAATGCTGTTTTATAAAAAAGGGTCTTCGGGATATCGAGTGGGTTGCGGAGTTCTGAAGTTCCAGTGTTCTGGAGAGATGCGGAGCGGCATGCTTTTCGCGGAATGTCGTGCTGGGGATGGATGCCGTGCTGAATGCACCGTGAACCACTTTGCACTCTGCACTTTGCGTTTTGCACTACCACGACGTCTGCGTTGCGAAAGTCGTGCCAAGTCTCTGAAACGTTTAACTTCTAACCTCTACCCTTTGACCTTTACCCTTCTTTTACTTCTCTTCGGATGCCAGGAGAAAAAGCCTTCCGCACATTCTGTTCCGTCGCATACTGTGGTGGACAGCCATGGCGTTTCTGTGGCAGTGCCCGACACCGTCAAAAGGGTGGCTTGTCTAGATGTGCTGTGTTATTCCATCATGCTTACCGTGGGCGAGGCTGATAAAGTGGTGTCCTCCCAGGTCAATGCGGGTCTAGCCCCTTGGGTCAGTCGCGTGCGCCCTTTAGATGGTATTCTGATGTTGCAAACCACGCCCGGGGTGGAGAACTTGCTGAATCAGCATGCAGACGTGGTGATCGGCGGCTATGGTGGCGTACAAGAGACGCAACAGTATGTCACGGCGGGCATTGTGCAACTTCATGCTCAACCTAATGTCAGCCGTTTTCAGTCCTATCGGCAATTTGTGGAATCGCAGAAACGCATGGTGCGTATCTATGGAGAGATTCTTGGGCCCAAAGTCAAGGCGCGGGCTGAGGACTGGTGTCAGTGGTATGAGGAAAAAATTCGTTGGGTAACTGGCCGGACGGATACATTGACGCATCGCCCCAAGACTTACTTTGTGCGCGGACCGAGCCCCTTGATCACCCATGGCCCTGGGGGTTACGTGTACTGGTATGGGGAGATGGCTGGTGCCGATATGGTCGTCAAAAACGACTCGGACATTGAAGGCAAGGGTGAACTATCGATGGAGGAACTCTTACGTTGGGATCCAGAAATCATTTTCGTCGGTCGCCAGAACCATTTGAGTGTGGTGACACAAAACCCGTCCTGGAAAAACATCCAGGCGGTGCGTACTCACCAAATATTGGCGATGCCCGGAGGCGTCTTTTTTTGGGATGGCGGACCGGAATGCGGCTTGTTGCTCCTCTATCTCGCCAAGCATCTGCATCCTGGGCTTTTCCCTGATTTGGACCTGCGTAAGGAGGTCCAGGCCTATTATCGACGTTTCTATGCATGTTCCCTGAGCGACACAGAGGCCGACCAGCTTTTGCAAGGGCTGGATAGCCAAGGTCACCGTGAAAACAGCCAGGGAATCTAATGATTTCAACCAACCTGAGGTCAAGATGAACAAAAAGTTCCTTTCTTTCGCACTAGCTCTCTCCACCGCATGGGCGCAGGACGCAACAGTGGCCAGCCCTGCTGTTCCAGATTCCAGTGCACCTGCCCCTGTGGCTCCGTTGGTGGATACAACTCTACCACTTGCCGCAGAGACGCTTCCTCCTCAGCCCTCTTCAGATAGCACAACACTGGACTCATCGGTTTCCTCGTCCAGCGTTGTCGCCGTTCAGCCCCCAGTTGCGCCTGTTGCTGTTGCGCCAGAGCCTGTGGCCGCTTCCGCAGATTCCGGCATTGCGCTGAAAGGCCTGGAGGTCAGTGCCAAACGGATCCAGGCAAAATCTGGATCGGCACAGACTGGCTACCGGGTGGACACCTTGAGTTCGGCCGGACCTTTCCGCAATCTGGAAACCCAGAAGACGCCTTATTCCATCCATGCGGTCTCCAGCGAGGAAATCGCCAACCGGGAGGCCCACAATTCCGCCGAGGTGTTCAAAACCAATCCGACAATGGCCGTGCTCATGTCCTCCAACACCTACTGCTCCATGTCGCGTCTGCAATCGCGCGGTTTCAGCGCCGCCGACCAGAGCGTGATGCGCGACGGCCTGGTGGACCGCGGCTTCACCTATGAACCCGTGGAAAATGTGCAGCAGGCGGAGGCCCTCAACGGACTCTCCAGCTTTTTCAATGGTTTCGCGACCATCGGTGGAAGCCTGAATTACGTGACCAAGCAGCCGACACCCGAGCGCAAGATTGCCATTTCGGGTGGACGTTACAACGGAGGGGTCAATTATCTGCATGGCGATTTGGGTGGTCCCCTGGACAGCGCTGGAAAGCTGGGATACCGCCTCGGCGCCTATCATGAGGAAGGCCGCACCACGGTCAAAGATGGCCGCCAACAGCGCAATTTGTTTTACGGTAGCACGCGTTATCAGCTCTCGCCCGATATCACTATCGGGGCCAATGGCTACTATCAGCATTACTTCATCCAGGGGTTGTCCAACTATTTCTTGCCCAATCCATCCTCGGGTATCGATATTCCCGACCCAAACGATGTGGATCCTTCGGTCCAGTATGGCCAAAAATGGACCTACGACGAGTCGGACAAATACTTGATGTCCACCCATTTGGAAGCCCGCCTAAATAATGTCTTTGACTTCCGCGCCGCCTATCAGTATGGCGACATGTGGCGGGAGTACAACCGGCTGAACATCGTCCTGGAGGACAACAATGGCAACTACACCGAAGAATACACAGGCTCCCCACGCCAAAAAGAAAAGACGAAATCCGCCTATGCCTTGATGGACGCCAAGTTCAAGACGGGTGCGGCTTTCCATGAGCTCACCTTTGGCTATACAGGCACCTACTTCGAATACTACCGGGGTGCGGACACCACAGTCACCCTCGGCACATCCAGTTTCTCCGACCCAGCCTATTATGCGATCCCCGCATACCCCACCTACTTGACCTCCGGTACTTTCACCTACTACGACAACCTTCTGATGGGCGACCGCGTGACTTGGGGTATGGCCCAACTGACCGCAGGACTCAACTACGCGCAAATCCGCTCCAAGAGCTGGACCTTGCCCGATGACTCCCTGCAGAAAAAGACTTTGGGAGCCACCCAGTATGCCTGGACCCCCAGCGTGGCGCTGTCGGTCACGCCCATTGCGCTTTTGAGTTTATACGGAAACTACATGGAAGGGCTGTCCACAGGCGGCACGGCGGGAACCACCTTTAAAAACATCAATTTGGATAACGCCACCTGTCCTATCAAGAACGCCCGGGAGACCCTGAAGCCCAGCGTCAGCCGTCAGTTTGAAGGTGGCGCCAAGGCCACAGTGGCTGGACTCGGATTGTCCTTGGATTATTTCCATCTGAGCAAGGTCAATGAGTACACCGATCCGGGTGACAGCACCTACAAGCAGGATGGCCGCATCGTAAGCCAAGGCGTGGAGTTCCAGATGCAGGGCCGCCTGTTCCGTGCGTTGACTTTGGGCGGCGGTTTTGTGCGCATGAAATCCGAATACACCCAGGTCGCCAACAATCCCACCTGGGAGGGCAACACCCAGATCAATGTACCGGAAACCCAGGGACGTTTGTTCGCCGAATACTCGTTGCCCGGATTGCCCATTCATATTTCCGGCGGAGCGAACTACTACGGCAAGCGGCCCATCGACGTGCCCAACACCACCTACATGTCCGACGCCACCACCCTGGACGCTGGCCTGCGCATCGATCCGGTGATCGGCGGCTACCACTGCAGTCTGCAGGGCAATGTGCAGAACCTGTTGGACGAGCGCTACTGGGCTAACTACCGCAGCGGCGAAGGCCTGGAGCTGGGCGCTCCGCGCACCTATTCGCTAAGCTTCCGACTGGAGATATAGACTGACCGCAAAAGACACCCCCATGTGAGACGCATGGGGGTGTTGCGCTGGTGCGCCCGTCACGGGCGCAGTCTAGGAGGAGCAAGTCCTCTCGTGAGCTGACCACAGCGAACGAAATGAAACCCAACTGCGGAGAGGTAACGAACCGTGGGGAGGAAGGGTGGATTGCGCTTGCGGGCCGATGAACAAGAACCGGATATCAGGCGATGCCGACCAAG
>DATIQS010000521.1:0-2505 GCA_035470605.1 Fibrobacteraceae bacterium | reverse complement strand
TGCCTCCATATTCGTCCACCACGATAGCCAACTGATTTCCCGATCGACGGAAGTCCCGCAGCAAATCGTCAATCTTCTTATGATAGGGGACAAAAATCGCAGGCTTGATGATCTTCGCCAAATCTAGCCGTTCACTAGGGTGCTCCGTGATCCAGTGAAGAAAATCCCGATTGTGCAGCATACCGACGATGTTGTCCACGCTTTCCCGATACACAGGGACCCGACTGTGGCGTTCTGTATTTAGGAAGGAGACGACTTCCGCCAGATCTGTTCCCACCTCCAGGGCTCGCATATCCACCCGGGGGGTCATAATTTCGCGTACAGGCGTTTCCACGAAATCAAAAATGTTGAGGATCATTTGCCGCTCATCCTCTTCCAGGGCACCCTCCTCCTCGGCTTCTGAGGTGTCGGTTTCCAGCATGTCGCGTTGATCGTCGGTTAAAAATTTCAGGCGGGAATCATAGCCAAGTTTGCCTAAAATTCCGAAATAGATGAAATGTTGCGCACGAGCCGGGAGCCAAAACAACAGGGACACGAAACGGAACACCAGATAAACCGGGAAGGCCAGGGTGTGGGGACGCAAATTTCCCAGCAGGCTGGGTAAAAAAATAGCCGACAAATAAATGACATGCCATAAGAGGAAAACGCGGATACAGGCATTCAACCAGAACCAAGGTGTGGCCGGCAGCCAGTAACCCAAAGCAAAAAAAACTGATACCGATGCAGTGGAATTCGCTACGATACGCCCCAAGGAGACCACCTCGAAGAATGGAGGCGTCTCCACGACATGCCAAATCGCCTTGACATAGTGCGCCGATTCTCTGGAGTCATCTCGAGCGGCAGCGACTGCGCTAAAAACAACCTTTGCCAAAGTTAAGGATGCAGAAATCAGTAAGGCCACGAACCCCACCAAACACAAAGTCCAGGCACACGTCATCCGGCACTCCCCAAGAGTTCGGCTTCCCGTGCACGCATTCGCCTCCGGTCCGTGGGAATAAGATGATCGTAACCACAGAGATGCAGCATCCCGTGCACCAACATCCGGCGTAATTCAGCTTTGAAGGAATTGCCATAACGTGGAGCCTGGCGACGTACCTGAGATTCGGCAATGTATATCTCGCCCAAAATCCCCTCGGTATTCCATTCAAAGGAAAGCACATCGGTTACCTTGTCCAGATTGCGGTAGCTATGGTTTAACTCCCGTACCCGTTCATCTGGACAGAGGACCACGTTCACAAGGCCTCGACGTTTTTCCTGGGATAGAATGCAGCGGCATAGCCGGGAAAATTCGGCACTCCAGGGAAATTTTTTCGCGGATGGAATCCGATGAAAATCCACCCGCGTTCTAGTGTCAGGCATGAGTTTCTGGATACCACCGTTCTAGTACGTCGATGATTTGCTTTGCTTGCGTCTGGGAACTAATGTTGAATTTGCTACGGAGTTTGAGGGCGCCTGCGTACTTCTGGTAACGGCGGATACCCACTTTGGGGTCACCGAATTCACCGGTGCGTGAGTCGCGCTCGCGATAAAGGAACATAATTGTCTGCCAAGAACCTTTGGTCAGGTATTCCTTGGCGAGCTCTTCAATGACCTTCTGGCCATTGTCGTCAAACATTTCAACAGTCGGCTCCTCCGACGGGGCGCTCTTTTTTTCTTCTGTCATGGAATCCAAGATAATAAAATGTGGGTGACCCTAAGAGTTGTCGGGTTTGAGGTTGTTGGGAAATATGTACGTTCGCATAGGAGGGATGGAGTTTGCCCAAGATCATGGAATTTCAGGAGTTGTTGGGCGCATCCCTCTCCCCCCAACCCTTCGGGCCTGTTTGCCAGCTCAGTCGTGCCATCCCTGGTGCTTGGTGTGCAAGGTGCGTGACGGAATGAGGAACAAATTATTGAAAAACATAAGATTGTGGCAAAATCGCCCCAGTCAACAGCGGGATTTAAGGTAGCAGCCCTCTTTCTGTGGGCCGCCCTTCCCCATAGGGGATAGCACCCGGGCTAACGGGAGAAGCCCGAAGCCGGTGCTCGATCGGGCTCCCTTCGAGGAGCCGGCCAGCCCCATCCCTGGGGTTCTGCCTCGACCACGATACGTCCAAATACACCAACGATGTCACCGCTCGAATCCCAAAGTACTGCACAACGTATCTGCGTTAGGCTACGCGAGGCGCTTTTTGAACCACAAAGACACAAGATGGCGCAATCGAAACCCAAACAGGCCGAATGGGATCTTTTAGAGGTGTCCTCAAAGCTTATTCCACATCACATCCAACTGCGATCGGAAGTTCCCTCGATGCCGCGAATCTTCAGGTCGAGATCGTCGGGGTTGGTAGCAGCTTTATAGGCGGTATCGTATTCGATAAGCCCGTCGTTATAGAGCCTGAAAATGGACTGATCGAAGGTTTGACTCCCGTATTGTTTGTTGCCCTCAGCAATCGCCTGAACAATAAGGTTCTGCTTATCGCGATCCAAAATGTATTCATGGATGGCAGCCGTATTCACAAGGAT
>DATIQS010000520.1:0-12581 GCA_035470605.1 Fibrobacteraceae bacterium | reverse complement strand
GTGCGCCAAGAACTCCGACCCCGCTGTGGCAAGCCTTCGAGTGGCTTCGGGGATAATACCGCATAGGTCCACGGCGTGGTTTTCCGTCAGGAACTTTCTGTACAAAGCAAAGAACGACTCCTGCTCCGCTGTTAGCGGTTTCTCTTGCTCGTAATGGCCTTCGTAGGCCGCTGCAAGGGCCTCCGCGCTTTTTTCGGTTTTTGCGCCCAGCAGACGGAAGGCGGTAACGCGGGTGTCTCGGTCGTAGATGGTCTGGAAGGCTTCGGCATCCAGTGCTTGCAAAAATCGGTAGGCCACGGCGTGAAAGGTCCCGGCGACCACGTCTTTGGCCCGTGCCCCGATTCTCTTTTCCAGGCGTGCCCGCAATTCGTCTGCGGCCTTGTTGGTAAAGGTGATGGCTAGGATGTCCTGCGGCGCCACACCCCAATTTCCGGTTTGGAACAGGATCCAGGCGATGAGGGTGTGGGTCTTGCCGCTTCCAGGTCCTGCGGTCACCAGGACGTTTCCGTCGGCTTCCACCGCCTGCCGCTGCTCCGCGTTCAGGGTATCCCTGGGTGCTTCCTTCGCAGATTCCATCGGCGCCTCTTTCTGAGCCTTGCGCGTCTTTTCCGTGGCCCGGCGGCGCGGCGCCTTGGGAACAATATTTCCAAGAAGATCGGTCTGTCCGGCGAGGGTCGACAGTTCCCCCGGGGCAAACACCGCGATGGTCCCGTATTCCCCGTCATAGCCCCCTTGCGGGTGCACTTCCTGGACGCGCAGGCGCCGGATGGCCTCGGCAAGAATCTCTCCGCTTTGGGCGCGGATGTCCTCTACCGGGATGCGTTGCAACAGGTCGAACTCGTTGCCAAATGCGGAGATGGTTTTCGCATACGCTTCTGTCACCCCTTTGCTTCCGGGGCCGGCGCCGAGGATTTCTCCCAGCATCTCCGGGAGGGGAATGATGTACGAGAAGCCTGGAGCGTCTTCGGGCTTTTGGGAAGTGACGCGGTCGGCGAGGCTCTCCACCCGGTTGAGTACCCCGATGGTCAAGGGCTTGCCGCAGGCCGGGCAGATATTTTGGTGCGCAAAGGATTCCTGCGGTTCCATACAAACGTTGCATTTACGATGGCCGTCGAGATGGTACTTGCCCTCCTCCGGGAAAAATTCGTAGGTGCCCAGAAATCCTTGGCGAGTTTTCAGGGCGCTGAACATCGCCGCGTAGGAACGCTCTGTGTCAAAGATGTTCGCCTCGCGGCCGAGCTTCTGGGCCGAGTGCGCATCGGAGTTGGAAACCAGCGTGTACTTGTCCAGTGTGGACAGTTTCCAGTTCATCGCGGGGTCCGAGGAAAGCCCGGTCTCCAGGGCAAAAATGTGCTCCGTCAGGTCGCGGAAGCATTCGTCCACGCTGTTGTAGCCGCCCTTGGACCCCAGGGTCGAAAACCAGGGCGTCCAGACGTGTGCCGGAATCAGATGCGCTTCCGGCGAGGTCTCCAGCACAATCTCCAGCAGGTCGTGAGAAGGCAGTCCGAGGATGGGGCGTCCGTCGGATTTGATGTTTCCGATCTCCGCCAGGCGTGCGCTGATTTTTTTTGCGGTCTCAAAATCCGGCGCAAACACCAGGTTGTGGTTCTTGCGCACCTTGTCGCCGTGCTTGTAGATCGAGGAGATTTCGGCGCTCAGGCAAAAACGCACCTCGTTGTCCGTGGTGCGGACGCCAGGAATGCCTGCTTCTTGGGGTGGATTCTTAAGTCGGAAAAAGCCCGTCCCGTCGGGCTCCAGCTGTTCTTCCAGCTCCGCACGCCAGCCGGGGTGGGTGAAGTCTCCGGTGCCGATCACCTGGATTCCCTTGATCCGCGCCCATTGATAGAGGCTGGGAAGGTTCAGGTCTTTGCTGGTGGCACGGGAATAGTGAGAATGGATATGAAGATCGGCGATGAAGCGCATGGCGTAAAGGTAGGTTTTCTAAGCTGGCCCACCTAGGTGGCGACGGGGTAAGGCCATCCGTTCGTCAAGAATGGGTATGAAGCGCTGCTGCCCGAATCCTGCCTGCCATTCCAACCACAATTACTCAGGAGTCTCTTTGCGATGAGTGTAAACTGCTCATCATTGCTTTCTGTCAGACCGCGAGTGCGGGTTGCCTTGCTTCATTCCCTTATTTGCAATGGCAGCACGAGAGATCCAAAAGATCCTGTGGCTCGGAGTACATAGTAGCCTCGGCTGAGTCCAGTGAGGGTGAAACTGTGCGTTCCTGCGTCGATGTTGCCCTTGTTTAGCGAGGTCACCTGATTTCCCTGGATATTGAAAATGGCGATATTCGCCGTTCCTGAAGTTGGAAGCGAGATGAGAATGTTGTTTTCCTCGACACGGCTAGAAAGAATCGGCCTGATTTCCGCGTCCTTTTCGATGCCCACAATGTACTTGTCCCAGCCAGGCATTTTGTCCAGCGTGATGATACGATCGTCAGCCATGTTGCTTGTCCAGACAGAGTCCGCTGTTTTGCTGACGAATCCGCCGCTCCAACTTTCATACCAAGGCATCCACCATGACCAGACAGCGCTGTCGGTGTGCATCAGGGAGACATCCGGGATAGGGCCATTTTCTGAAAGGGCAAAAATTTTGTCCGTTCCGTAATTGGTTCCCATGCTTTCAAAGACCGAAGAATTGCTTTTATTGTTGTTCGCATTATTATAGATGTCGACGCTAATTATATCGTAATAGTCGGAGCCTGGATTCCAGTCGGCCTTCGTGAATATGCTTTTTTGCGGGTTCCAAACCCAGACGAGATTTTTGATTCCATCCGTTTCTGTCATACGCGTGTAGACGAGACGGTAAAGGGCTGCATACTGTTCCGCCGTTTGATCGTTCCACCAGAACCAAGTCCCTCCACACTCGTGCAGGGGACGGAAAATGGCCGCTACCCCAGAATCTTGTAATGTCTGGAAATAAGCCGCAATTTCATCAATGTCGCTGGTGATTTGGGTGAATGTTTCGGATGTAGAGTCCCAGTCCGTTGTGCCGGATTTGAAGGCATTTGTAAAGTCGAAAGTGGTATAGGTATCGTTCGCTCCCTCTACATAGAATTCATCTACGGAGTCGCTAGGGTCTTTCCAGTGCCATGAAAACGCGGGAATACCACCGGCGTTCCAAAGTTCTATTGCAAGCGAAAGCGTTTTGTTTGTGTACTGCTGGTACCAACTGGTGGATGCGTTTATCCCTGTTGCAAACAGAAAGTCAAATCCCACAAGAGCCGGATATTTGCCGCTAACCGTATCGACGGCCAAAAGGTCGGGTTGGGATGTTAGGTCGTCTGAAAAGCTAAGCTCTCCGGTCTGTACGCCGGAAACGGTCTTGGTCCCGTAATTTGTGGCAAGGAAGTTGTAAAGCTTTTGAGCGGATTCGGTCGCCCCTGTTGTGATCGGGGTGTAACTGATGCCCGCCAGTGAAGCTTCGGCAGCGATGATGAAAGCAACTAGGATATGGCGCAAATCCATGGTCGATATCTCCTTTACGTTATTCGTCTATGATGGGAAAAACAGATGATTTACAAAAAAAGACAAACAGCCATTCTGAAACTGATTCTTGACTATTCACAACAATTTTGACTAGTAAAGCAGAGAAATACAGACGAATAAAAACGGCGAGCTCTTTGCCGCCGTTCCTGCGTACGAATGGTTCCAAAGGTTATTCCAGATCGCTATCATTCAGCTCTGCGTTGTGATACACATCTTGGACGTCTTCCAGATCCTCGAGTTTCTCTACCAGTTTGAGGAGCTTCTGGGCGGCGTCGCCTTCCAGCTTGACCGGGGTGGAGTGCACATAGGTCAGCTCCGCGTCCATCATCTCGATCTTGGCATCTTCCAGGGCCTTGGTGACTGCGGCGAAGCCTTCTGGAGTGGTGGTAATTTCATGTACGTCGTCCTCGGTGGACATATCTTCCGCACCCGTCTCCAGGACCAGGTCCATGACCTTGTCTTCGGGATAGGCGTTGGCATCGACCAGGATCACTCCTTGATATTTGAAGCCCCAGGAAACCGACCCCTGCTCGCCTAGGTTCCCGCCGTTCTTGGAAAATGCATTGCGCACGTCGGCCACTGTGCGGGTCTTGTTGTCGGTCATGCACTTGACCAGGATTGCGGTGCCGGATGGACCGTAACCTTCGTACATTGGTTCTTCGACGTTCTCTGAGGCACCGGCCCCGGTGGCTTTGGCGATGGAACTTTCGATGTTTTTGGCCGGAAGGGACTGGCCCTTGGCCTTGAGGACGGCCGCGCGTAGGCGGGGGTTCGCATCAACATCGCCTCCGCCGAGTTTGGCGGCGACGGAAATTTCTTTAATCAGCTTGTTCCAGGCCTTGGCGCGGGCGACATCAGTCTTGCCCTTCTTGCGTTTGATGGTGGCCCACTTTGAATGTCCAGACATAGATCCTCGTAATTCGTTGGGGATTGATGGATAAAAATAGCCAATAATTGTCAAAATCATCCATGTTGACATCATTATGGATTCTTGGACAACGGAAAAACAGCCCCCCCTTCGCCACATTCCCCCATGGGAGTGTTATTTTGTGTAAGAAATAATTCAGCCTAACGGCAGCAGTTGACCGGGTCGATTTGACCGCGATCCCTTGTGCCCCAAGGCTTCTGCCTCCACCCCCCGCGCCCTCCAAGTGCGCAGTTGGTCGGACCGGAAGTCTTGTTATCACAATGTCTCGGGTCCTGATATGCCAGTTCAGCTTTAGCTGTTACTGGCACATATCCTTTTGTGTACAACTGCGGTCGTTAGGTTCAACGAGGTGTGGCATGTTTTCCAGAAGAGCGATCCTGGTTTGGCCAATTTTGGCCATGTTTGCGCAGTCTGTCCCAGCCCTGGAGATGTCCGGGGCGATCACCTATACCCATGACCCCTCGCGGATCATCAAGGAGGGCGGGAAATACTGGGTCTACTCGACGGCGGAGAACATCAACACCAAATACTCCACGGACCTGGAAACCTGGACCTGGGCCGACAAGCCCTTCGACTACGACCTGGGGGTTCCCGACTGGCTGGCGACTTACTGCAACGGCTCAACCGACGCAAGTCCCTGGAACGTCTGGGCTCCCGACATCATCCAGGTCAATTCCAAATATTTCCTGTTCTACTCGCGCAACTGCCCCATCGACGACGACACGGAATACAGCGTCATGGGCGTGGCCACATCCACCTCCCCATCCGGAAACAGCTGGACCGACCAGGGCGAGGTGGTCTCTCTGGAGCTTTACACCGACTATCACCGGGCCATTGATCCGGCCCCCATCGTGGACCAGAGCGGCAATTTCTGGGTCGCCGTGGGCTCCTTTGGGGCTCCGAACACCAACGGCTACAATTACGGCGGCATCTGGGTCTATCCCCTGAGCACAAGCACAGGCCTGACCACGGGCAGCGGCACGCAAATCGCACGGCGCTGGATCGAGGCTCCGTACCTGACTTATCACGACGGCTACTACTACCTGTTTTTCAACCAGCAGACCTGTTGCCTGGGCACCTCCAGCGACTACTACATCCGGGTGGGGCGCTCCACCTCCGTCAACGGGACATACACCGACATGAACAGCACCTCCCTGCTGAGCGATGGGGGCAGCCTCTTCATGGGACTGGATTGGGACTCCAACTATGTGAACGATACCACCCTGCGCGAGAACGCCGGCGAGGTCGGCAAGGAAATCGGGCCGGGCCATGTGGGCATCTACACCGACTCGCTGGGTATCGAGATCTATACCTATCATTATTATGACGCCACCAACAGCGGCACCGCGACCATGGGACTCCGTTCCTTGATCTGGGGCGATGACGGCTGGCCGCGCATGGGCTGGGATGTGGTCGACGGTGTTTATTCCATCGGCAGTACCTTGATGGGCCTGAGTGGCGCATCGGGCATGTTCCTCACCGCCAACAGCGCTCCGCAGTTCACCACCTGGAGCGGCAGCAACCTGCAACTGTGGAAAGTGGCCCGGGTAGGCACCAACCAATACAGCATCACCAACCTGCAAACGGGGACTTCGCTGTACATGAGCGGCGCCTCAGTGGCCCTGGGTTCGTACAGCGCTAGCAACAGCGCGTTCAAATGGAACCTCAAGCAGGCCAACGACCGAAGCTTCACCTTCTACAACGTCTCCACGGGCACCGCCATGACTGTCCCTGACTCGAGCCTCAGCGCAGTGGATCTGGAAGGCGCTACCTATACCAATGCATTGAACCAGCGGCAATGGCTGGCTCCTGCCGGATTCCACCGCATCCAGAACCAGTGGAGCGGGCTCTATGCCAATGTCTCTGCCACCACGGCTTCCCTGCAGGTGACCCAGACGGCGCTGTCCAGCTCGGATTCCTTGCAGATCTGGAACCTGACGCCCACGACGGATGGCTACACGGCGATTCTCAATGTCCAAAGCGGCCTGGCCATGACGGTGAATGGCAGCTCATCGGCGAATGACGCAAAGATTATCCAGAGCTCCAACACGGGCACGGATTACCAGAAGTGGTCTTTTGAGCTGTTGCCGGATTCCTCCTGGCGCATGGTGAACAAAGCCACCGGCAAGATCATCGACAACCGTCTGCAGACCAGCGGCAACGGGGCCATCCAACGCTCCTGGCTGAGCACCCGCGACCAGCAATGGGCCTTGACCTATCTCACCCAGTCAAACGCAACGCTTTCCAGCTCCTCCGCCGCATCCAGTTCCTCCTCTGGAGCCGTGGTCCAAGGGGAGGATTTCTGCACGGCGGATGGAGTGGAGGAGTCCACCAACACGGGATACTATGGGGATGGATATCTCAATGGAACCAATGCGGCCGGCGCCTCCGCGACCTGGTATGTGCAGGCCACCACAGCCGGAGACGTGGACATGGTCATCCGCTACGCCAACGGGGGTTCAGCGGGCCGTCCTGTGGCGGTGCTGGTGAATGGCGACACGGCGATTGCCAGCCTGTCCATGGCATCCACTGGCTCGTTCACCACCTGGTTTGAGATGCAGGCCACCATCACCCTGGCAACAGGCCGCAACGAAATGACCTGGGTCGCCCTGGATTCAAACGGAATGGCCAACATCGACCAGATCACCTTCAATTCAGCCACAGTCAGCACGACGGACTGTGAGGAAACCTCATCTTCCTCCAGCGAGGGGACGTCCTCATCCTCCGGTACCACCCTGATTCAGGAAGGTCTGGCGGGTGGTCTGGTCTGCAGTGTATGGCTGCACCAGCGCGACGGCTCCCTGCTGCACGTGACGGATGCGGCGGAAGGTGGAAATGTTCGCCTGTATGATACCCAGGGCCGCTTGCTGCTGTCCCGGACTATATCCGCCCAAACTCTGCAAATCGAGGCGTCGGACTTGGCGCCCGGGTTGGTCGTGGTGCAGGTACGGCAGCCTGGAACGCTCCAGGCCGCCAGCCATATCGTTGCGGCACCCTAAGGAGCGTTTATGCGCAAGACGTTCTTTCTGCTTGCAGTGGCTGTATCGGCCATGGCCTCCAATCCGATCGTCACAAGCATCTATACGGCGGATCCCGCCGGACTGGTCTACAACGACACGGTCTACATCTACACCGGGCACGACGAGGCCTCCTCGACAGACACAGATTATGTGATGAACGACTGGCATGTGTTCTCCTCCGGGGACATGTACAACTGGACGGACCACGGCGAGGTCATGACCCTTGCCACCTTCAGCTGGGCTACCTACCATGCCTGGGCAGGCCAATGCATCTACCGCAACGGGAAATTCTACTGGTATGTGCCCATGTGGACCGATGACGGCTTTGCCATCGGGGTTGCGGTTTCCAGTTCGCCGACCGGCCCGTTCAAGGACACCCTGGGCGAGCCCCTGATCACCAACGACATGACCTCGGACCTGACCTACGACATCGACCCTTCGGTGTTCATCGACGACGATGGGCAGGCCTACCTGTATTGGGGCAACGGGGGCGTGGCCAAGGCCGTCAAGCTGAAGGAAAACATGATCGAACTGGATGGTTCCCTCTGGGATGTGACGCCGACGTATTTCACCGAAGCCTCCTATATCCATAAAAAAGGGGACGTCTATTTTCTTAGCTACGCGGCAGGTTGGCCGGAGCGCATCGACTACGCCACCTCTACCAGTGCGGCAGGCTCCTTTAGCCACCAGGGCGTGATCAACGACACCATGGCGGACTGCAACACCAACCACCAGTCCATCATCAAGTACCACAACCAGTGGTTCTTCATCTACCACACCGGAGACATCGGCGGCAGCTACCAGCGCTCGGTGGCCATCGACCGGCTCTACTATTCCTCGGACACCACCATCACCCAACTGGTCCCCACCACAGAGGGCGTCGCGCAGATGGACAACACCCCGCTCACGGAAGGCGTCTACCGCATCCAGGCCAACCACAGTTCACTGTTTCTGGAAGACTCCTCCGGGACCGTGCGCCAGGCGGATTCTAGCGCAAGCGAAATCCAGCAATGGATTCTCCGGCCATCCACGGGCAACACCCATGTGTATTCGTTGCAGAATCTCTCGACGGGCAACTACATCTCCTTCACCAATACCCTGCTGGACACGGTGTCCACGCAGTCCAGCGAAACCTGGCTGCCCATCGAGAACCTGTCCGTGGAGGACGGCTACCTAATCTTCGCGGACACAGTCAAGGATTACGTGGGCGACATTCTGAACGTTTCCACCGAGGCGGGCATGCCCTTGATCACCTGGAAGCGGACGGGAACCCTGAACCAGGCCTTCTATTTCACCTACCAGGGTGAAATCCCTTCCAGCTCATCGCAGGCCAGTTCCAGTGCTTTGGCTTCCTCTAGTTCTTGGGTTTCCTCCAGTTCAGGGAACAGCGGTTCCTCCTCCAGCACGGAGGAGTCCAGCTCCTCATCCACCACCACACGGATAGCCGGCCAAGCCTCAGCGGATGTGGCGCAAGGGGTCTGGCTGCGCCAACGCGATGGTTCCTTGTTACATCTCGCAGATGCGATTCCAGGGGCTACCATACGTTTGTTTGACGCTCATGGTCGTCTTCTGTTTTCTCAGGAGATGGATGATCACCCTTTGCCGATCGAATCCTTTGGACGAGGCCCAGGTCTTTTAGTGGTTCAAATTCAAGAACCTGGAAATGCTCAAACGATGAGCCGCATCGTTGCCATTCCGTAGAACAAGCGCGTTACGCTCGGGCTAAGATGATTTTGTAAACCTCTTCCGAGGTTACGGCCTTGGACTCTCCGAGTCCCCGAAGCCCGCGTTCACGGAATCGGTTGACTACGGAGTCTGCGACATCTTTGGCCTTCAGCCGGTAATCTTGGAAACGTACGGGACATCCGACGGTGGCAAAGAAATTTTCAGTTTTGCGAATCGCGTCCTCTGCTACAACGGAATCTTCACCTTGTAATCCCCAGACTCTACGTCCATACAGGGCGAGTTTTTGGAGCTTCTGTGTGAATTGATTACGGGCTACTCCGGGCCAGAGAATGGCCAATGTCTGCGCATGGTCCAATCCATAGAGAGCGGTGATCTCATGACCAATATCGTGAGTACTCCAATCTTGGGGAACACCGGCTCCAATGAGTCCATTAAGAGCCTGAGTGGCGCACCACATGATGTTTGCTCGGGCATCGTAATCCTGTGGGTTCGCTTGCAATTTGGGTGCTTGTTCGATGAGCGTGGAGAGGATGGCTTCTGCTTGGCGGTCCTGTAATGGAGCGTTGGCCGGATAGGTCACATATTGTTCCAAAACGTGAACAAAGGCATCCACAATTCCGTTTGCCGTTTGGCGAGGGGGGAGGCTGAAGGTGGCCTGTGGATCCAGGAGGCTAAAACGTGGATACACGAGATTCGAGGAGAAGTAGAGTTTTTCTTGGGTGGATTCTCGGCTGATTACGGCGCCGCAATTCATTTCAGAACCCGTGGCGGGTAAAGTGAGTACACATCCCAGGGGTAAGGCTGAAGAAACTTCACCGGCCGCAGAGAGAATCTCCCAGGGCTCGCCTCCCAGATAGGGGACGCCCGCGGCAATGAATTTTGTGGCATCGAGTACGGATCCGCCTCCTACGGCGAGTAAGAAGTTGATTCGTTCCTTGCGGCAGAGCTGAATTGCTTTCATGCAGGTTTCATAACGAGGGTTCGGCTCAATGCCACCAAATTCTTGAATGTCATGCCCTTGCCCGGCTTCTAGAATTTGGGCGTGGATTCCATTGTGTTTGATGGAGCCCCCTCCATAAATCATCAGAATCCGGGAACGGGTGGGGAGGAGTTCGGACAGCTTGGAAAGAACTCCTCGTCCGAACCAGATTTGGACAGGATTGGAATAGTGGAAGTTTTTCATTCGCTAATCTCCAATGATTTCCTGTTGAATGCGTGTTTCCATTTCATGGAATAGATCGGCCAAAGAGTCTTCAATGGCTATGATAGGTTTCCAACCGAGCTGCATCAGGCGTTCACCAGACCCCAGCAATAAGGGGATGTCGTTGACTCGTTCCAAATTGGGGTCGATGCGAACCTCCACATCCAAACCACTCAGATTAATCAACTGGTCGGCCATTTCTCGGAAGGTGTGCATATGTCCAGAACAAATGTTGTAGGCTTCTCCGCTTTTGGACGCGCTCATTACGACCACAAGAGCGCGGGCAAGATCACGTACGTCCACCACGTCGCGAGTCACGTCCAGATTTCCTGTAAACACCACCGGCTCCCCGTGATTCCCGCGGATCTGTAATAACTGGTAAGCAATGGAGGGCAGAGCGAAGCGCCGCGAATGGTTGGGACCTGTAAAATGGAAGGGCCGTACGGTGACGATGTGCATATTATGGGCGTTGCGAAACTGATTCCCCAGAAGCTCCATGCAGGCCTTGGACGTTGCGTAAGGCGTCAAGGGGTCGGGTGGGTCCGTTTCCAGGTGTAAGGTGTTCAGTTTTCCTTGTCCCCGTCCGTAGATCTCGGCTGAGCTCAAAAGCAGAATACGGCATTTGGGAACGGTTTGCCGAATCGCTTCCAGGAGATTTTGTGTTCCTAGAAGATTGGTGGATAGGGTCTCATAGGGTTTTAGATAGGAGATTCCTACGCTTGATTGGGATGCCAGATGATAGACCTCACTGGGACGCGTCTTCCGTAAAACCTCAAGAATTTCACGATAATTCAGAAGATTTCCGATGTGATATTGCACATGATTCCAACGTTGCCACGGAAATGGCGATTCATCGCTGAAGGAGTGTAAGTCTCCTTTGGCCTCGGTCAAAATTGAAAGTAAATGATAGCCTAATGCACCCGTTCCACCGGTGACCAGCACACTCATACAGAATCTCCTTCCACCGGCTGTTGGATCGCTTCCCAGGCCTGATGGACTTTTTCTTCTGGCACATCACTGGTGCGCTCCACCGCACCGATACGCAATGGAAGCACATAAACTCTTTTCGCTTTTTGCACCTTCTTGTCCACCGCCATAGCCTTCCAGGCTTCTTGTGGATCCACCGTGAAGTGAGAGGGAATTCCCAGACGGTCCAGTAGTACATTTTGCCGGAGTTCCTCGTTTGGAGTCCAGCGTCCCGTCAGGGTGGATAGATGTGCCGCGACCCGCATCCCTAGTCCCACCGCTAAACCATGTGTGAAATGCGAGTAATGAGTCAACTTTTCAATTGCGTGTCCAAAGGTGTGCCCGTAATTCAGAATCGCTCGTAGTCCGGTTTCACGCTCGTCCTGGCCGACGACCTCCGCTTTGATCTCGCAGTTGCGGCGTATCATTTTGATCAGGATATCCGGGTCGCGCCGGAGGATCGCTTCGGCGTTTTGCTCGAGGAATGCAAAGAAATCGGCATCATAAATGACTCCGTGTTTCACCGTTTCCGCAAGGCCGGCGAGAAATTCATTTTTGGGGAGAGTCTCCAGAACCGCCAGATCGATGGCTACAGCGCGGGGTTGATGGAAGGCGCCGATCATATTTTTCCCCTCAATGTGGTTGACGGCTACCTTGCCCCCCACGGAACTGTCCACCATGGCCAGCAGGGTTGTAGGAATCTGGATAAAGGGAATCCCTCGCTGATAGGTCGCTGCACCAAAGCCAGCCATATCGCCCACCACTCCACCACCGAATTGCAGGAGGCAGGTCTTGCGGCTGAAGTTGCGACGGAGCATAAAGGTGTAAAGACGATTCAGGTCGTTGAGCGTTTTATGGTGTTCCCCTGGGGGAAAGATAAATATGGGACATTGCCCAGACATGCTTGAAACGCGACGCAGATTCTGTGGTTGACGGGCTTTCAGATTGGCGTCTGTAACGACCAGAAAGTCATGCCCTGGGGAAAGGCGCAGACCTTCTAGAAGTGCATCAAACTCGTCCAGCCAGTGATGCCCGATGAAAATGGGATAACGGTCTCCTGCTTTTGTTTGTACCTCCACGGCTTTACGGGCCCAAAGGCGCAGACAGGCCAACGTGCGCTCCACCACATGCTCCACGGGGTGGGCATCTGTACTTTCGACGGAGAAGTCCGCTAGGGCGTACAACGTCTCTCGGGCTTCTAGCATCTTGCAGATTTTATCTAGGCGAGCGCCCGGTTCCAATCCAGCGAGAAGCGGACGCGTGTTTTTTCGTCCGATGCGCTCACAAAG
>DATIQS010000519.1:0-3718 GCA_035470605.1 Fibrobacteraceae bacterium | reverse complement strand
GCCTACAAAGTAATAGACGATCGAAAAGCGAAAAAGGCACAGGAGTTTTAGATCTTTCTGTTTCGGCCCCATCATTCATTTATTGACGAAAGGATTTGATTGGTCTACTTTTGGAAAAAATTGGCGGCTTAGCTCAGCTGGTTAGAGCAACGGAATCATAATCCGTGTGTCCGGGGTTCAAATCCCTGAGCCGCTATATCCTCTTCTCAATGGACAGGTTTATGAAGCTGGCGACTTCAGTTTGCGCGGTCATGATTTGGGCTCTTCTGTCCAGTTGCAAGGACGATCAGGCTCCCCAGGAATCTGTAGCTCCTGTAGCGACTCCGAAAGCCGAATCGTCCCAGGCCTCTGATTTTATTCCCCCTTCCGATGGGTTATTGACTCCAGAAATCGCGAAAAAATATGTTGAAGCTAGCGCCGCTTTGCTCCTGCTTACGGATCAGTGGGTGGATCGTTTGGAAAAGACCAATGATAATCAAGAAAAAATGTTGATTCTGAGTGGTTTTGAGTCCGCTCGTAATCAGCTTTGCCGAAAAATTGGACTGTCTGGCTCTCGAGAATTGGACTGGATTTCCTCCGAGGCTTTGAAGAACCCCAAGAATCAAGAGGTTGCGGAAAAAGCCGGGATTGGACTGGCATCAAGTAAAGGTCGTGCTCAATGATGATGAATGGCAAAAAGGGTATTGTGTTTGGTGTGGCGAACCAGAGGTCCATCGCTTGGGGGATTGCCCAGAAGTTGATGGAAAACGGTGCAGAGGTCGCATTCAGTTATTTTGGAGATCGCCTCAAGGGGACGCTGGAAAAATTGTTGGCGGACAAGCCCAATGCGAAGCTTTATGATTGCGACGCTTCCGATGAATCGCAAATACAAGCGACGGCAGAACGCTTTAAGGCTGATTTTGGTTCCTGTGACTTTATTGTCCATTCCATTGCCTTTGCCGACAAAACCTATCTCGAAGGGGAATTCCTTCCCACTCCCAAGCAAGTCTTTTTGCAGGCAATTGATATTTCCGCCTATACTTTGGTCGCAATTACGCGTGCCTTTGAACCGATCCTGAATCCAGGATCCTCCATTGTCGCGTTGACCTATCTGGGTTCACAAAGGGTTGTTTTGAACTACAACGTCATGGGCGTGGCCAAGGCCACTTTGGAAGCCTGCGTCCGCTATCTCGCGAACGATTTAGGCCCAAAGGGAATTCGCGTGAATGCCATTTCCGCAGGCCCTGTCAATACTTTGGCGGCCCGTGGAATCAGCGATTTCACCCATTTGCTCAAGATTCACCGCAAGGTCGCTCCTCTCCGTGCCAACACCACTCCAGAACAGGTCGGTGGCGCAGGACTTTTCCTGCTTTCCGAGTTAGCCGTTGGCGTGACAGGGGAAATCCTGTATGTGGATGGTGGTTATAACACCATGGCTGTAGGGGCTATGGATGCGTATAACCTCGCGACAGAACCCCAGAAAGAATAGGGCATTTATTGCGGATTTCCAAATACCGCATCAGCTAGTGTCCGGCGTACAGCGTAGATTCGTTCTACGCTTTTTTCGCGTTGCGGCCACGTGAAGTTGGAAAGCAGAACCAGCGCGAGTCCCTGATCTGGCTCGCAGACAAGGCTTGCCCCGGTGAATCCGGTTTTTCCGAAACAGCGTGGAGAGGTAAAGGAGCCCATGAAACGATGGTTCGCCAGCTCCCAGCCCAGCGCAGTGCTTTCTCCGGGAAGGTGTTGAAGGCGGTTTGTCGTGGCTAAATTCAAGACTCCTTGAGGGATCACCCGCGTATCACCGAATCGCCCATCGTTTAGCATCATGGTGCAGAATCGCAGCAAGTCAGGCACACAACTGAAAAGACCTGCGGAGCCTACCGCTCCATGGGAACGCAAGGCGTAGGCACTTTCGTCGTGAACTTCACCTCGAATCACCTTGTTCCGCCAAGGGCAAATCTCGGTCGGAACGATTTCTTCCGCCGAGTGGCGCTTCAGAGGAAACCAACCCGTGCGCTGCATCTTCAGTGGGGCGAATAGATCGCGCGAAGCTTGCTGATCCAAGGGCTCGCCTGAAAGACGTTCTAGAAGGATTCCAAGCACAAGGCTCGAGGCGTTTCCGTAACAAAAAAGGCTTCCGGGGGCTTGGCGAAAGGAATGCTCAAACACGCGCCGCAAAATTTCTTCTGCGGGAAGGTCTTTAAGCGATGACATGGGAAAGCGATAATCGAGCGAATGGGTGAGCAAATGCCAGATGCGGACTTCGTTTCCAACGTTGGTGCGATACTCTGGAAGAATCTTTTGAACTGGACAATCCGGATCCAGTTTTCCTTGGAGGATTCGCAGAAGAGCCAGGGAGCCTGTGGCGACGCTTTTGGTGACGGACGCGATATCGAAAATCGAGTTTGCCTGGATTGCGCCAGGTTGTGCTAGAGAATCGTCGTATCCAAAAGGGAAGGAACAGGAGGAGCCGTCCGCCTGAGCGAGTCCTACCACGCATCCCGAAAACACCCCGTCCGATATGGCTTGGCGGATGATCGGGGCAATGATGTCATTCCAGCGGTTTGAATCCATGGACATGGCGTGGAAATCTAGATTTCGCAGAGCTATGGAAGAAATGTTTGACATTCTGGATGAGGCGGGACGCGCGACTGGCCTGAGTTTGCCGCGGAGTCAGGTACACCGCGAAGGTCAGTGGCACCGGTCTGTGCATATCTGGATCGAAGATGAATGGGAGCGTCTCTTGTTGCAGCAGCGCTCCTTCCAGAAGGATTCGAATCCGGGCTTGTGGGACATCTCTGTCGCGGGGCATCTCTCTGCGGGGCAGAAGTCTTTGGAGGCGGCGGTCCGGGAAGTCCGGGAGGAAATTGGTCTTGAGGTTGCGGAGAGTCGTTTGACTTTTTGGTTTTCCAGCAAGGATGAATATCGTTCTTCTGACGGGCAATTTTTTGATCGGGAGTTTCACGACGTATTTCATCTGCGACTGGCACCCGGAGAATCGCGCAAGATTCAACCCGATCCAGCAGAGTTGGCCGGTGTGCGATGGGTTAGCCCGGAGTCCTTTGCCGACGAGCTGCGCTCCCATCCTGAATGCTTTGTGAAGCACGCCCCAGAATACCCGATGATCCTGACGCGTTTCGGTGTGGTGTTCTAGAGCTGGCCTACTTGGGTGGAGGTCCCCATGAGTCGTACAGTGAAGGCTAATTTTTAAGTTAGATCTTAAGCCCGCAACCTCTCCTCGTGGGAGTGACGCCAAGAGATCTTCTGGCTTGCATAGAGGCATTCTCAGCGCAGGATTTCTCCTACAGAAGCCTTCTTTACTGCGGCGAGAGTCTATCTCCTTAAGGATGCGATGTTTGTTTTCGGTGGTTAGATGACGACGCTGTGGTTCATCCAATTGTAAAGTAGGTTTTGTCTCACTCCTCCCTGGCGCATACCGCCGTCGGTCCCCTTCAGCCAAATTTTTGTGTAACGTACACGGATACAGCCCAGCTTCCAAGGTGAAGGACTACGCGGATCTTCGCTTAGATGTGCTCACCGCAGTCCTCGACGAGTTAGATAAACTACCATAAAATACCGTAGAACAATGGCCGAATCTCTTTGTTTCGTCTGTGATCTGTTTTCGTCGGACGGATACGGACAGTCTGCTGGATTCGAGGGTGGCGAGATGAGGTGGACCCCATGTCCCGGACATGGATGGCTTATGTTTAAGTTAGATCCTAAGCCAACATCCTCTCCT
>DATIQS010000518.1:0-3556 GCA_035470605.1 Fibrobacteraceae bacterium | reverse complement strand
CGTAACCCAATGAGGGAACCGGCACTGACTGGACCAAAAAGCAGTCCGGATAAAACAAAAATGAAGGTGATTTTTTTCATAAAACTACTCCACCAGGCGGTTCCCCAAAAAAGTCATAAGGGACTCGCGGTATTGGTCTCCCAATGGGATGGTTTGCTTCCCTGCAATAACCAGTTGTCCTTTCTCCACCTGGGTTACCTTATCCAAATTGACGATCCAGGAACGGTGTACACGGCGGAAATGATTTGCGGGAAGCTGATCTTCCAAGGCTTTCAGACTTAGGAGCGTCATTACAGGTCTAGCGTCCTGCAAATGTAAGCGAACATAATCCTTCATTCCTTCCACATAAAGAAGATCCCCTAATGGGATACGCACCATGCGGTATTCGGATTTCACCCAAATGGAATCGATGGATTCTTGGTTTTGCGGTTGAGTTGCCGCTTGCAATTGTTGAAAATGCAGTTGAGCCTTTTGGGCCGCTGCTAAAAATTCCGTATAACCGAATGGTTTGAGCAAATAATCCTGGGCATCCACCTTGTAGCCTTCCACCGCATATTCGCTATAGGCTGTGGTGAAAATCACCATGGGACGAACGCGGAGGGATTTGACTAGGTCCATACCAGAAATTCCTGGCATATTGATATCCGCAAACATTAGGTCGATATCACCTGCCGCCAAGGCTTCAGCCGCCTCCTCACCATCCGTGCAGGCCCGAACCAATTCCAGAAAAGGGGTCTTCTGAATGTAACCCGCCAATTGGCGCAAAGCCAAAGGTTCATCATCAATCGCAATGCAGCGAATCATAGAGGAATCCTCAGATTAACGGAAAATTCGTTTTTGCCATCTACAATTTGAAGGGAGTGCTGATTGCCGAACAGTAAATCAAGACGTTTCCGAACATTGTTGAGCCCAATGCCGCTGGTTTTCTCCAGATCTGCATTTTTAGAGACCAAATGAGCACTGCTATTGCGCACGGAGAAATCAAGCCACGATCCCTCTTGCACCAACATTTTGACTTGTACAAAGCAAGTCTCACGTGGTCGGATGCCGTGCTTGAATGCGTTCTCTACAAAGGGAACAAAGAGCAGAGAGGGTATTTCACAAGCAAAACCATTCTTAGGCAAATCTAGATCAATGGAGACATTCTCTGGAAAACGCAATCGCATCAATTCCACATAACTTTGCATAAATTCCACCTCTTTGGCGAGGCTGGTGCGCCCCCGTTCCGAATCGTACAACAAGTAACGCATCATTCTGGAGAGGCGGATACAGGATTCTTTAGCTTTGTCGGGGTCCAAATCGACCAAGGCGTGAATGTTGTTCAATGTGTTCATGAAAAAGTGTGGGCTAATTTGATGACGGAGAACCGCAATTTTCGTTTCTAAATTTTCCTTTTCTAATGCTTGGTGTGTTTCCGCATCGCGCATCCATTTGCTGGTGACTTTGACACCCGTATTGAAGCCAATCACGAGGAGCGCAATCAGCGCATGGGTAATCAAGATAACGCTGGTTGGCATTGGATTTGGGTGTGCACCAAGGGGGGGATCCCATAATAAATGGGCAACATGATTCAGTGCCGTAGTCGAGAGAATTATCACACCGACCCAAATCAAATAAGCACGAATACGTCCGCGCAGCAAAAGCCGGGGTAACAGAACAAAGTTGTTTACTAAAAACACAATGAGCCAAGGCAAGAGACGAACCCAAAAACGCTGTAAAGAAAAATGCCTGGGGACCTCGTCCGCTGGCGTCCACAGCAGAGGCATCGCCAAAAATACCAGCCAAATGCTGATATAAATGGCACTTTCCACTAATTGATGTCTCTTTCCCATGTCTAGCAAGCTAGATAATCTCTTTCGTTTTGAAATGCCCCGATCCACCAACAGACAAATTCCACCGTTTGAATAGGCCCAGCCCCCCCCCATAGCCCACTCAATATGCCTATCTTGCTATTTTTCCTCAAGAATCGCCATTTTTTTGTAGGTAACTCATGTCATTCCAGCATATTCAAATCCCCGCCCAAGGCCAATCTATCACCATGACGGGGGGGCAGACGCTCCAAGTTCCAGACCATCCCATTATACCCTTTATTGAGGGGGATGGTACCGGACCGGATATCTGGCGCGCCAGTGTACGCGTTTTGGATGCCGCCGTAGCCAAGGCCTATTCAGGAAAGCGCGAAATCGCCTGGATGGAGGTCTATGCAGGAGAAAAAGCCACTCGGGTTTATGGAGAGAACCAATGGCTTCCCCAGGAAACGGTGGATGCGTTTCGTCAGTACCTAGTGGGAATCAAAGGACCTTTGACAACGCCTATCGGGGGGGGGATCCGCTCTTTGAATGTTGCCTTGCGCCAGGAGCTGGATTTGTATGTCTGCCTGCGTCCTGTCAAGTATTATGCGGGAACACCATCGCCAGTTAAGCGTCCAGAAAAGGTCGATATGGTTATTTTCCGGGAGAACACAGAAGATATTTACGCTGGCATCGAATGGGCCGCCGGCTCTCCAGAAGCAAAACAAATTCTCGACTATTTACGTACAAATTTTGAAAAAGCCTTTACAAAAATTCGTTTCGGTACGCAAGAAGCAGGCACAAAGTGGATTCACGCCGCCAATCTTTCCGAAACAGCGGATACGCTTGTGGGAATCGGAATCAAAGCGGCGTCACGGTTGGGCACAGAACGATTAGTCCGCTCTGCAATTCAATATGCGATTGCAAATAAACGCAAATCGGTGACCATTGTCCACAAAGGCAACATCATGAAATTCACCGAAGGAGCCTTCCGCGATTGGGGTTATGCTTTGGCCCAGAAAGAATTCGGCGCGGAACCCATTGACGGCGGCCCCTGGTGCAAAATTCCAGCAGGCAAACCTGGCGCTGGGATCATCATTAAGGATGCCATTGCGGACATTGCCCTACAACAGGTGCTGACCCGTCCCGATGAATTTGATGTAATCGCCACCCTAAATCTCAATGGTGATTATCTCTCCGACGCTTTGGCTGCACAGGTGGGTGGCATTGGTATCGCTCCGGGAGGCAATATCAACTCGGTAAGTGGCCACGCCATCTTTGAGGCCACTCATGGCACAGCCCCTAAATACGCGAACTTGGACAAAGTGAATCCAGGCTCAGTAATTCTCTCGGGAGAAATGATGTTACGCCATCTAGGTTGGATAGAGGCTGCGGACCTTGTAAATAAAGGGCTAGCGGGCGCAATTACTTCCAAACAGGTGACCTACGATTTCGCTCGTCTTATGGAAGGGGCTACCGAGATCAAGTGCTCCGCCTTCGGGGACAACATCATCTCGCACATGTGACGCGTTTCCCTTAGAATAAAGGAGAGTGTCGTGGCCCATCCATCTTCGAGATGGATGGCTTTTGCATATAAGAACCAAGGGGCTTCGGGATAATGTGTTGGTAAAGTCCAGCGCATAGGCCCGCCGGTCCAAGACGCTCCGCCTCGTGAATCGGTCCTTGGCACGGGGTTGGCTTGACTCCACACAAGGCTTTTTGAAATGGTAATTCCCTCCTGACTGCCAGTCAGGGGCCTTGTGCGG
>DATIQS010000517.1:0-6546 GCA_035470605.1 Fibrobacteraceae bacterium | reverse complement strand
CGACCTGAACCCATTCTGGGGTTACATTGGCGCTGTCCAGAGCATTCAGTACCTCTCGGGTATAATTGTAGACGTTTTTGGTCAGAGCGCCGATGGAGGTGTCTGTCCATGCTGCAGGAACATATTGTTTTCCCGGATCGGCCCAAGTATCACTGTAATGAAAATCGATCATAATCCAGAAGCCCATTGAGTCCGCGCGAACCGCCTGTTGGATCACATCCTCTTTATTGCAATAACCGTCGGTGGGATTCACCCAAACTCGATAACGAATACTGTTGATGCTGTGATCCTTGAGGATCTGCAACACATCCGCAGAATTGCCACTATCATCATAGAAAGCATAGCCATCGTCCTCCATTTCGGAAAGCCAGCCCACATCAGCACCACGAGCGAATTCCGCAGCATAACCCCAAAGCGCCGATAGAAAAAGACTCGACACAAGCCAGCCAGCTTGGATGTGTTTCATACAAACCCCCAATAGAGGAACACGCATGAAACCTATTTTAAACAGAAAAGAAATGTTCAAAATTTTGGAAAGAAATCGACGATCCCTTTCAGAGCCCACAGATTTTCAATGCATTTTGCATTTCTTGCGTCCACAGATTGGATTCAAACCATCGAGACTCGGGCCAACCGGGGAGACAAAGTTCCGCCTTCCAGGCATGCAAAAGTTGGGTTTTGGCCCCTAAAATTGCTACATCGCTTTCCTCTAACGGATTTTCACAACGCTTCAGATAAAAGCGACCGTCAAAAGCATAAAGAGGATCCCCAACTACGGGCAGTCCAAGTGCAGCTAAATGAGCCCGAATTTGATGTTTGCGCCCCGTGAGAAGTTCGCATTCCGCCAAGGCAATGGGGCGGCCGTCTCGTAAGGCTCCCTGCCCGAGCCAACAAACTCGGGTATGACAGGGTTTTCCCAGCGAGGGATCAGGAATCATTCGAGCACGAATCTGTTGATCGGATTGCTCTCGCAATGGAATTTGTATTTCCCAGACTTCGTCATGAAGTTCTACGCAATCCTGAAGGCTTTCGGGAAGTGACTCTCTGCTTGTCGGAATGTTTCCAAAAACCACCGCCAAATACAATTTGCGCAGCAGAATATAGGGAAGACTTTTCTGATAACGGACTGCGGTGTCGTGATTCTGAGCAAAGAGCATCACTCCGCTGGTATCTCGATCCAAACGGTGCAATGGCGCGAGTTCTGGGTTGCCCGTCCCGCGGCGTAATACGCTGGTAAACGTATTCCAAAAGATGGTTCCGGTGTGATGGATCGGAATGCCAGCTGGCTTTCCGGCGACCAAGAAGTCCTCGTCCCGATAGAGAATTTCGTAATCGGTGGGCACGGGGGGTTCGCTATAATCGCGTACGAAGTAGACGATTTCATCCCCCAGGGAGACCGGCTCCTCAGGAGGGGTCTGGGCCCCTTTTAGCCAGACATCGCCTCGCAGAATACGAGAAGTCCATTCTTCTAGGGAATGATAAGTAAATCGTTGAGCCAAAGCCTGCGCCAATGGCAAACCCACTTCCTGGATGCGCACCTCGCTTTGAAAGCGCATCTCCGAGGGGGGGGCTGTGAGCATGAACGTTATTTCTTAGGCGCGAACAACTTGTCCAGTTGCACCTGGATTTGTTCCAGGGTCTCGGGGGTATTTTCCGTATAGCGAATGTACTGGCCATTTTCAAAGACCAGCATCATCAAAGGCACATGTCCAGAGCCATAATTGTCGCTGAATTTCCGATTTTCATCCTGAAAAACAGGAACCTGGACGTTCTGCTGATCTATGAACCCACGAATGTCGTTCCTCTTTACTGCGCCGAGAGAAATGGCGAGGCCCTGAACCCCATTATTTTCATATTTCTGCAATAAAGCCTGAAATTTGGGGAATGTCGCCTGACAATGAGGGCACTTGGGGCTGAAATAAAAGATAAGCAAAGGACGCTGGCTGAAATGACTCAGGAGAATCCCTGGATCACTAATCCCGGTCAATGGGAGAGAATAATCAAATTTTTTGGCTACGCCTTTTTCGTCTTTTTCAATGGAGGGAACCTGTGGCAAAAGTTGGGCAGAAGCGAGGCCAGACAACGCCAAAGCCAACGCGACACAAGAGGAAAGGATGCGTTTCATGCAATAGACTCCTTGGCACTACGGCCAGTTTCGTTGAAAAAATACAAAAAAGCCCCTTTCAGACCAGCAATCCCCAATATGCACCAAATTTCTGAAAGAATTCCTTATCTTTTGGGCGTGCAAGCCGAAGAGCACATTTCCATGATCTGGGCCTTAGTCTCCTTTTATGCGGACTGGTGGAAGGCCTCTGTGGCCCTGGATGCTACGCTGGAATCGGAAACCTGGATTTTGAAAGGACCGGCCGGGTTGGTGCGTATGCCGAAAAATCCAGCCGCACTGGTTCCCAACGAAATTTGTGAAGTGTCTGTTCCCTGTGGGGGTCAATCCAGTTCCTTACCCTTTCCTGGGATTCATCCTCCATCCCCCCAAGAATGGGAATCTGGATTTCCAGAGGACTTGCTGACTTTTTTGGCGGGGCAGCTCTGGCGGGCCGAGGAACTTCTACCAGGGTTTTCGTCCCAAGCGGAGAACGCCGGATCGGAAGGCTTTCTTGGGGATCGATTTGCGTTCTTTGATCGTCCCGTGGTGGATTTATGGATGCGAGCTTTGCTGGAAAGGCTCCACGGTCATGTCCTGCCTGAACCACCCCCTCGTTTCTGGATGACTTACGATGTCGATTGTCTGCGCAAATGGAAGCGTAAAGGCGTCCTGCGTCACATGGCTCGCTGCCCGCTGGAAATTATGCGGGGAAAAGGATGGGAATGGGCCTCCCGAATGCGCGAAGCTCTATGGGCGCACTTTCCGAATCACGACCCCTGGTACACCGTACCGGCGATGCTTGATGCCTCCCAAAATCTGCGTGCGACGTTCTTCTGGTTGGGCCATCCCCGAGACCATTTGTCTTTCCGGTATGATGTCCGACGCCCGGAATACGCCCGTTTGGTGCAAGTGGCAGCACAGGCGGGTCACCGAACCGGATTACATGGGAGTCCATTACACGCAGACGACCCGCAATTGTTATGGGAGGAAAAGAAACGTCTGGAGCAAATTTCTCATACGGATATCATTTTGCATCGCCAGCACTTCCTTCGCATCATCCCTGGACAGACTCTGTCCCATCTGGAATCTATCGGAATTCAATTGGACAGTAGCCTTGGTTTTAACGCTTGTACTGGATTCCGATGCGGTTCCTGCCTGCCTTTTCCTTGGTGGGATTTGGTGCAAAATCGCCTGCTGAACCTGCGAGAACTTCCTCTGGTCGTGGGGGACTGGACCCTGCATAACCCCTCTCATTTTCAGGCGGACGAATCTTTAGAAAAATTGCAGAATCTTGCCCAAAACTGCGCCCGTGCGGGAGGTATTCTCAGTCTGGATTTCCACGAACTGTATTTTTCCACTGATTATCCTGGACATGCGGCATTTCACGCTCAGGTTCTACGGACTTTGCTTGCTCGGGGATGGCGGGCTTGGGATCCCGGAGAGGTTTTCCAACCATGAGCATCGGCTCGGCCATCGGCTGGACATCCCTGCAGCATTTGGTTCGTTTGGCGACAGGTTTAGTCACCGCGTTGGCTCTCGCCCGATACCTCGGTTCTGCCCAATACGGTTTATACCAAAGCCTCGTATCTTGGCTGTTGTTGTTTGTCGCTTTAGCTTCGGGAGGACTGCAATCCGTTGTGATCCAAAAACTGGCGGTATCCCCCTCTCCAAGAACTGTGTTGGGAACCACTTTGCGACTTCGTTTGGGATGGACAAGTGCTTCGTGCTTGCTGTGCCTCGGTCTACCTGTGCTTCTTGGGTGGAGTGGAGTGGAAATGGGAGGACTTGCCCTGTTGGCTCCGGTCCTGTTACTGCAACTTGCTGATTTGCCGGATTACTGGTTTCAAAGTCGCACCGCTCCTCGCCCGGTAACCATTGCGCGCACCATTGGGAGTCTGACGGCTTTAGTAGGAATGGGTTTCGGTATTCTGAATCACCAGGGGGTTCTTTTCTTCTGTGGGGCCTTTTTGCTGGAGCAATCTGTTGGTTGTGGCTTACTCTGGTGGGCCAATCACCGTTCCGGTCTCGCCCTTCGTACTTGGAATTTCGATTGGAAGATGGCGCAAGAATTGGCGCATGCCGCCTGGCCGATGCTCCTATCCACCGCCTGTCTGATCCTTTACACCCGCATTGATCTCGTAATGCTCAAAAGTCTTTCGACGCCAGAAGAGACCGGATGGTTCGCCGCATCCTCCCGCCTGAGCCAACTCTGGGCGTTTATTCCAATGGCTTTGGTGAATGCCATTTTTCCCACCTTGGCAAGAACCCGACAAAGCGACAAAAATCTGTACCGCACGCAGTCGCAAACCCTGTTTTCCCTTCTGGGAGGGAGCGGTTTGGGATTTGCATTGGTTCTTTCTCTCGGTTCCTCCTGGATCGCGGGATTTTTATTCGGTCAGGAATTCTCTGGAACTGGGCCTATGCTAGGGATTCAGGGGTGGATTACCCTATGCTATTTTCTGCGTACCGGGGTGGATCGTTGGTTGGTCACGGAGGGGCTGACGCGTCATGACATGGCCATGCATATTTCCTCAGCAGCGGTGAACATTCTGCTGAATCTCTGGTGGATCCCTCACTACGGCGGGATGGGCGCGGCCCTTGCTTCCTTGGTGGCGATGGCAGCAGGGGTGTGGCTGTTTCCTTTGTTGTTCTCCTGCACGCGTCCAGTTGCCAGACATGCCTTCCTGGGCATATTTGCGCCGATTTTTCTACTCCAGGCAAACAAACGAAAGGCTCTCTTTTCTTTGCTGAGGTTTCATGGATAATTTTTTGTCTGTTGCTTATCGTTTGCGAGGCGGAATTACCTTTCTCTGGTTCCTTATCCTTTGGGTTTCGGGCCCCTCCTGCCATGAAAGTCAATTGTGGTTTCTTCTCCTCTGGCCATTTGGGGTTGTCTTACGCATTTGGGCCCGCACCAGCGCAGGGAAGCATAGCCGAACAAAAATTTTGGAAGCGCCGATGCTGTTACAGTATGGTGCATACTCATTTGTGCGCCATCCTCTCTATCTCTCCAATATTCTCATGGGTTGGGGGTTGGCGGGAGCCTGGTCTGGCACCCCCTGGATTTCCACATTCGCCATGTTTTCCCTGGCGCTATTCTATGGGGTGCTAGCGATGCACGAGGATCATTTTCTACGGGATAAATTTCCGAAGCAGTGGCCAGAATGGAAGAAGCAGGTGGGCGCTTTACTGCCCCGCAAGTGGTCTGGAAAAATCGAGCAGGGGGAACACTCTGTGTTACAGGCCATCTGGGGAGATTTCTGGACCTGGCTCCTTTGGGCGGCTGGAATTACCTGTCTGTCCTTTCAATGGAAGCACCTTTGTTCCACGTAATCCGTTCATTGGTTTACGGTTTGGCCTGGATCCTGTCACACGTTTCTGCTGCAGAATTTCGTTGGCTTCTCCAGGAGCGCATTTGGGGGCCCTGGCCCAATCACGGTGTCCTTTGGATGCACGGAGCCTCCATGGGCGAATGCCGTGCCTTGCTGCTTTTGGCGTCTCGGTTCCCCTCCCTTTCGATTCTCTTAACGACGCAGACCGCTGCGACGCGGCGTTGCCTCGAAACAATGGTGCCTCCCCATGTCCATATCCGCATGGCCCCATTGGATCACCCTCGAGTGTTGCAACGTTTTTTCCAGACCGGTCTGCCGCGCGCTCTGATCTTATATGAAAATGAAATTTGGCCGGAATGGTTGCAACAATGTGCACAACATTCTGTTCCTGTAGCCCTAGTCTCTGGGAGAATGTCCCCAAGGGCTCTACGCCTATGGCTTTGGGTTGGACGTTCTTGTTGGCAAAAAACCTTCGCTCCTTTGCAGGCACTTTGGGTTCAGAATCGCCAGGAAGCCCTTCGCTTTGCAGAGTTCAGTTCCCAAACAATTCAAATCGGCGGCGACTGGAAATGGCTGACCTCTTCTGAACGTGCAAATTTTTCCCCCGACGCCCAATGGGACAAGCGCCCCATTGATTTGACGATTGTTTCCCTGCACCGATCGGAATTCAAATGCATTCGCGAAGGATTATCCAAAATGTTGGAAATGGGGGGAGTTTGCGTCCTCATCCCTCGCTATCCACAGGACTCCAACTGGTTTGAACAAAAATTGTATGAAGCCCACTGTCCTTACTGCACTTGGCCTCAACGAGAAAATGGGTGCGTATCCCTGGTGAAAGAATTGGGGAAAGTTCAGTCAATTCTCCTTCAATCTCGTCTAGCTTTGGTCGGGGGTAGTTTTACGGGCTGCGGGGTTCATAATGTGCGTGAACCGTTGTGTTCTGAGGTTCCGGTTCTAGTGGGGCCACATTGGGGGAGCCAGGGGGAGGAAATTCGGCATCTGATGGCCCGGCAAGTTGTCGCTTGCATTCAGGATTTGTCTTTAGCCAGTATGGGACGTGACGGTCACGATCTCTGGATTCCTGGATGGTATCCCTGGGAACGTCGTCAT
>DATIQS010000516.1:0-2139 GCA_035470605.1 Fibrobacteraceae bacterium | reverse complement strand
CTCGTGAATGGATTCAGGCTAGTTCCTCCTTGCAGGTCGCTGTAAACATTTCTCCGCAGCAGTTCTTTGCCCCGGAGTTTGTTTCTTTAGTCTTACGGACCCTTACGGAATCTGGACTGGCTCCCGAGTCTCTGGAACTGGAAATCACGGAAGGCACTGTGATGCAGGATGTGGAGCGGGCCAAAAAGGTCATGGGGGCTTTGATCAATGAGGGTATCCGTTTCACTCTGGATGATTTTGGGACGGGGTACTCTTCCTTGTCTCACATTCGCACTTTGCCCATTTCGGGATTCAAAATCGATAAATCTTTTATTGACGATATGGTCAATAATCGGGAGACCCAGGCGATTGTCTCCATGCTGGTGCATTTAGCCAGAGAATTGGATCTGGAGTTGACTGTGGAGGGCGTAGAAACGCAAAAACAGCTGGACATCCTGCTGGAAATTCATCCTTTGGTGCTCATCCAGGGCTACTATTTTTCGAAACCGGTTCCCCCACCGGGCTTCGCCCGCTTTTTACAGAAGCAACTAGAGGGTTCAAATCCGTTTATTGACGAATTAGTGACATGAATTCGCCACGGGTTTTGGGGTTGTTTTTAAAAGCTCCCAGGAGTTGGCTGGTCATCATCACCGAACCGGGTTTTTTGATGCCGCGCATGGTCATGCAACTGTGTGAGCTCTCCAAAACTACAGCAACTCCCAGTGGTTTCAATGCCTGCTGGATGTAGTCTGCAATTTGGCGAGTCATTCGTTCCTGGATTTGGGGCCTGCGTGCATAGAAGTCCACCACGCGAGCCAATTTAGAAAGCCCAACAATCTTGTTTTTGGGAATGTAGGCCACATGGGCCTTACCGATAAAGGGCAGGAAATGGTGCTCGCACATGGAAATGAAGGGGATGTTTTTCAAAAGCACCATTTCGTCGCAGGGTTCGGAAAATTGTGTGTCCAGTAATCCCTCTGGTTCCTTGCCTACATTCGCCAGGAGTTCTTGGTAGGCACGTGCGACACGTTCCGGTGTTGCTTTCAAGCCTTCGCGTTCCGGGTCTTCACCTAAGCCCTCAATCACGATGCGGAAACCCGCAGCAATTTTTTCAAGATCCATGGTGCAAGTTTAGAAAAATCCCGCGAGTGGTCCTTTCTTGGAGAACCACTCGTCTACTCGGCGGGTGGTTTCTGGATCTTCTTCCAGGGCTTGTGCGTGGTGGCTTTTTTTGCGGGCGTCCACTACCAAAGGAGGCTCACAACGCCAGTGTTTGTGCTCACAGGTGGCTTTGACGCCATATAGATCGTGAGACGGATTAGAACGGGTGGCGAATACCCAAAGCCAATTGGAGAGATTTTTCGCGGCGAATTCCGCATCGTCCACCACAGTGATCCAGGGCCACTCCTCCCGGTTTTCCCAACCCGCCAGGAATCTGCATAATTTTTCAACCTCTCGTGAAGCACTAGATTGATCTATCCACGGAGGTCCTTTTACGATTAGGAAACCTGGCAGTATGGTCCGGACATCGCCAAATTCAGGAGGCAAAGGCAAAGAAGTCAGATGATCCTCGGAATGGCCCAGCTTACGCCGGGGTTTTCCTGCGCAGGCTAGCACAAGTTTGGACCCATGATGCAAGGATGTCCCGCTGTAATCCAAGGTGTCCATGGTCGTACTGGTTTGGAAATGCAAGTCTCGCGAAAAATGGAGACGTTCCAGCACATGAGTTAGGTAATGGGGAATGTCGCGTGCATCAAGTTGGGGGGCGTCCTCTTGCGCCGCAATGAAAAGATATTTGGAAAGCGAAACCTGTCCGAAGCCCAACAACGCGTTTGCTTGCGTAAGAATTTCCATCGGCTCGCGTACTGCATAAGGCAGGTAACGTTCCGAACCGACCGCTAGCAACAGAGGGTGAACTCCGGCAACATCCACCGCATGAATTTGCCGTACACCTGGAATTCGGCTCTCCACAGCGGGTCTCGTGATTTCGTGAATCAAGTCGCCGAAAACCGTATCCTCCTGAGGTGGTCGTCCCACCACGGTGAATGGCCAGATCGCATTTCGGCGATGGTAAACCGCTCGGATTCGTAAATACGGGAAGTCGTGCTGTTTTGAGTAATAACCGAGATGATCCCCAAAAGGCCCCTCTGGTTTCAGATC
>DATIQS010000515.1:0-5569 GCA_035470605.1 Fibrobacteraceae bacterium | reverse complement strand
ACACAAGGGGCTGAACCCCTTTACACTGAAGACTCTCATTGAGCAGAAAATCAGGCTGGTCAGCGAAACAATCAGGGTAATGTCCAACCTGAGGTAACGATTCTAGGGGTTGGGTAATGTTTTATCTTGAGGTAACGCGTGGGATCATCCCCCTCTCCAGATGGATTAAAAAAATTGCAGCAAGACAAAAAGGTTATGCCGAATAGGAGTAAAAGGCGTTTCATCGCATTACCACCACGGCGCAAATTGCTGCTGCTAAGGCCCCCGCAAAACAGGTTAGGCGTAACCAGAAAGGCATGAGAGAAGGTGCTTCTGTGGGCGTCGCTTGTGGGCCCCAGAGTTTGCGCGCCGCTTCTCGTGCTAGACGAGCCGCATCCTCGTTTGTCAGGCGGGATTTGAGTACAAATGCATCCGCTGTAGAATTTGTGCGGGATAGGCGTAGAGTGAGGACCAGAGAGTCTTGCTGACGGGAAAGTTGAAGATCTAGAACTCGCCCTGTATGGATTCCGCTATCCAATGGGGTCCTTCGTACAGAGAATCCAGAGCGCACGGCGCCCCGCAATAATTCTTGCACAACGCTATCCTGAATATCCTTTCCGACGGAGTCACGCAAAATGACATTTCCGAGTTCCACCAGATGGGAATCTGGGGAGAGGATGTGCGACCAGTGCCCTTGGGCTGAA
This sequence comes from Fibrobacteraceae bacterium, assembly GCA_035470605.1. Classification (GTDB taxonomy): domain Bacteria; phylum Fibrobacterota; class Fibrobacteria; order Fibrobacterales; family Fibrobacteraceae; genus CAIRAY01. The sequence goes on along the minus strand of DATIQS010000515.1, from coordinate 4,886 downwards.
TCCCAGGATGTTCCCAATTTTTTTAACGCCAAGGTGAGGGAATCCGAGAGCAGGCGGGACGCCTGGAGGGAATCTTGACGTGCCTTGCCTGACTGAATACAGGAAATCGAATCATCCCAGTGGAGACGAGCGGTGCGCATGAGGGAATCTCGGCATGAGGCTAAGGCGGTTATTAGAGGTTGTGCTCCGCTGTCTTGTCTCGTTGCAGGAACGGCAGACCTTGGTGAAATGTTTAAAATCGTGTTTTTCCCTACGGAGACCACCGCTGTGTCTTCCCCGATGACATCACCATGCCATACAGACGTGATTGGATAGCGGCCTGGAGGTACTCGTTCAAAATTGGCAGGGCAGGTGATGCTATCCATTCCAAATATACGGAGGCGTGTGGAGTCCACGGTACACGAGATGGACAAACGTCCAAATTTCGCTTGGATGTAACGACGCGCTAATTCCTGGCCCGCCCTTGCGGTCAAGGCTTTCCATGCAGATTGGTTGATTGGTTTGATTGTTTTATGAAACGCCGTAGAAAAATCGCTAGTTTGCGCAGAAAGCCAATATTCGCAATTGTGAGTTGCTGAGCGGAGAATTTTCACTTGGACGCCAACGGAGGAAAGATTTCCAGGAGGAAATCCGGCCTGGGTTAGGTTGAGGTCCAATATTGTGGCGAACTGAGCCTTCTCTGAAACATCCAAACACGTGGAATCCAGTAAGAGAGGTGCACGAAACAGAGAAATGAGTGGGGGAAAATTTTGAGCATAGGCTGATAGGACTGCGCCACAACACAAACAAAAAGTACGGAACGTCATGTTTCCCTCGATACTCTACCCACATGTGGGAATATAGTTACTCACTTCCCTTTTTGACTCGCATAATTTGCCAGCCATTTCGTTGTACGATTCTGCCAGCCATTCCAGATACGGGCTCTGTTCGTTCCGCAAGCAGTTCATCCCATTCCACTTCGCGAGAGGGTTCCACGCCTATGGGACCGGGAAATCCGATGCGCAGTTCCAGTCGTTCTTTTCCCAATTCTCGCCAAAATAAGAGACCCTGTCCTTCGGGACAACATCCAAAGGAGCCAATCCTGAGGCAAGCGTAACGTTGTCGTAGGTCCACCAGTTCGCGTAGTTGATTCCAAATCGAAAGATGCTTCCGATTGGGTAGATCCTCCCAGGGAAAGCAACGCCGGTTGTCGGGATCACGTCCTCCTTCCAAACCGATTTCGTCTCCCGCATAAAGGCATAGTGCGCCAGGCAGAAAAAAGAGGATAGCCCAGGCTAAGGATTGCCGTAGAGGGTGGTCCTGGCCTAGGGTGGCTAAGCGGACGTTATCGTGAGAGCCTAAAAGATTAAAGGGGATCCCAAATTGATCTTTGGGGAAAATTGCTTGTAAACGTTCGCAGAAAATGCGCGTGGTTTCTTGTCCTGAGGCGTTTGCCGCTCCAGCTAAAGCAGGAGGCTCTCCAGTGGATAGATTGTCTGCACGAGACATGGCCTCAGGGAAAAGAGCCTCCAGAATCACGCGCCGTGCCGGGTAATTCATCACCCCGTCAAACTGGTCGCCCTGAAGCCAGCGTTCTGGTGGTTCCCAGATTTCGCCGACGATATAGGCCTCTGGGTTGATGGCTTTGATGCGGCAGCGAAATTCTCGCCAGAACACGTCATCGTCAATCTCGTTTGGAACATCTAAACGCCAGCCGTCAATCCCTCGCTGCATCCAGTGTTCGCCGACACGCCAAAGGAACTCCCGAACCTCTGGATTGTCCGTGTTGAATTTTGGTAAAGCGGGTAGATTCCACCAGCATCGGTAGTTCGGCTCCCCTGGACCATAAGCGTTGAGTGGGAAGGAATCTACCAGGAACCAGTCGCGAAAGGGGGAATCCGCGCCGCATTCCAGCAGACTATTGAATTGGTAAAGACCGCGGGAACAATGGTTGAAAACCCCGTCCAGGAGAATGTGCATCCCCCGATGATGGAGTTCCGTTACAAGCGCATCGAAGTCCGTTTCGCTTCCTAGCAAAGGGTCAATTCGGAAATAATCGTTTGTGTGGTATCGATGATTTGCGGTGGATGCAAAAATTGGACAGAGATATAGGGCATTCACTCCTAATTCTGCGATGTGATCCAAGCCTTCGAGGATCCCCCTGAGATTTCCTCCCGTAAAGGTATGTGAGCGGGGAGGACTCCCCCAAGGCTCCAGCCGTCCAGTAATCTGCGTCTTTCGAGATCGGCGGAAACGGTCTGGAAAGATCTGATAGAATACGGCACCCTCAGCCCAAGTTGGGACCGTCGATTTTATTTGCCTTGCTGTATTTCGTCTCATTCAGGGGCCCATGCCAAAGGATTTTCGCTCCCCGTGGCTCGTCAGTACCAGTGCATTGGCGCTAACCGATTCTACAGTCCAATCGCCCAGTGCGTCTCCTGGGCGTAACATGCGTCGGCTTCCTTTTTCTAGTTCTACCGTCGCCAATCGGCCTGCCACAAGTCCTAAAATTCGGAAGGGGGGCGGTGGTTCTAAGGCTTGCAACTTTGTAGTGGAAACGTGGGATGAGACGGTATGGGGCAGCGGAATCCCCACGAAAGGGTTTCCGGGCGCTGTCTCGGAAATCGGAGTTGGTTTGAAATCCAGGCGCTTTGCTCGGGTGAGCCAGACTTTGGTTAGTGATGGCCCTGCCGAAACAGATTTCGTAATTCCTTCTGCGGAGGCATGTCCAATTTCGAGATTGGATACGCGGGCGAGCTCCTTCTCCCGCAGAGACCATTGCAGGCGTAGGATTTGCAGCTGTGGATGAAAAACATCCAAACTTTGCAGCCAGGAAAGCATGTCCGCATAATTCCCCTCCAACCCTAAACGGTCCACGGAGGTGAAGCCGGGGAGGACTCGCGCTTCCGGTTCCAGACTTGTTACGTGTAATTTAGCCAACTCCGCCGATTTGCGTAGCGAATCCAGAGGCCAGTCATGCCCTTTTCCACATAAGGTATCCAGGCGGGAACGAAGGAAGGCTAGTTGAGTCAGATTTTTTTGAAGAGAGTCGTTTTGTGCCAACAAGAGGGGACGCTGTGCTTGGGCGGACAAAAGCTCTTGCCGAGAGAGCCGTAGAGATTGCCATGTATGGAGTTGGGGGATCCAAAGAATTTCAGCCAGGATCGCCAAGAGCAATAGGGAGGTCCCCCATTTTGCCAAGCGCCAGCGCCAGGTGTACCAAAGGGTTAGCAAATGGAGATTCATCGTAGAACCTCCAGGCGAACCTGAACTCTGTTTTTGTTTAAATGGCGACTTAGAACTCGGACCTCGCGAACTCCTTTCAGAGCTTGTAAATGGTGGATAAAAAAGTCTGCAGCATCCCAACCCGGGGTATCTGCTTGTAGAGCCCAGAGGACTCCATTTGGTGGATCGGCTTCTAGACGCATTTGTTCTACCCAGGCCCCTTTGGGCAGACAGGTATAGAGGGCATCCATCCAATACTCCGGTTCGAGGCGGGGTTGCGCCAGGACGCCAATGGCCTCTAGTTGGTTCGCCTCTTTTCCTAGAGAATCCAGCAAATTGTCTTTTCGAATTTGAATTTCATGCAGATCTCCTGTGATTTGTACAAGTTTTTGCAAGGATTTTTCTTCATAAATTCGAAGGCCAGATAAGAATGCATAGATCAGCAAAGCGAACGCCAGACTCCCTGTGCCCCACCGAGCTAGTTGCCGCAGTTCTCGGTGTGTCTCCGCTCGGCGCTTTTCCAGATCGGTTAGAAGATTCAGATCGTGTGTCCAGCTCCAGTGGGACAACTCCAGTAGAGCCTGACGCAAGCCTTCCTCTGACCAATCCATTTCCCGGGTTTCGTAATGGGGCAAAGGTAAGGAACCGCAGGAAGAAATCCATTTCCAGCCTTCTGCTGACGCCAAAAAGGGATCTTTGTGTAGAAATTCCTGAATCCTTGGCACGCGGGTTTCTATCCAAGCACCAATCTTTTCTGTAGGGATGGGTTCCTCAGCCCAGAAAGCTAACGTCCCGTCACGATAGACGAGCCATAACCAGCGGCTCTTCCGAGTGGCACACCACACAAAGTTCCCTCCCTCCTGTGAGGCAAGATGTTCGGCCGCCCCCAACAAGGCGAATTCTTCTGGGAAAACAGATTCCGTTCCTTTTTCTACGAGCGCCTCATGGGGCGCTTGAGTGAGAAGTATTCGGTGGCGGGTCCCTTCTGGGCTATTGCGTGTGGCCAGAAGGTGCCAGCGTATGCGTTCTCCGATTTGTGAACATAATCGAGGGAGATGAGCAAGGCTCCAAGTCTCAACCATCGTTTGGTCTAGAGACATTCCGAAGGGGGTCGCCAGTTCTACCGTTAGGCTGGTGCAATCGCAGAGGGGCTGGATACGAGGGCTTTCTTTTCTGGAGAACATTACGGGCGAGGTGTGGTGGAAGAGTTTTGACGGGAGCGGGGTTTCACCAATCCAGACGAGACCGCTACGGCGGATGACGTACTGGATGGATGAACAGTTTCTGTTAAAGAGACTGCGGAGGAAAGAGGGGAAATGTCGCTGCTGGAGGAGGAAGAGGTGGCCTGCGATGACGAGAACGGAGCAATGACGTCCAAAATATCATCGGCGTTCTTACGCTCACGGATCCCCTGGTAGTCGCCACGGATGTCCGCGGAGGACTGATCTGGAGGAATCACGTGCGGTGTGATGTAAATGACTAATTCTGTAGAGGATTCATCCTCGGTTTCGTAGCTGAAGAGCCAGCCCAGCAGGGGAAGTGATCCCAGAAATGGAATTGCTTCGCGTGTTTTTGTTTTGCTGGAGTTAATCAGACCGCCGAGACGTACGGTTTGTCCGTCGCGGAGATTGACTGTGGTTCGCAGGGTTCGTGTGGATACGTCACGTGGAGCGTCAGTACTC
>DATIQS010000514.1:0-2064 GCA_035470605.1 Fibrobacteraceae bacterium | reverse complement strand
CTCTGTCGCCCGTCTTCTGTCTTCTGTCTTCCGACATCTGTCTTCTGGCTGCCCGCTGTCTCATGCGCTTCGGCGATCCTCAACCCGCACCGCCTTCCCCTGAGAGCGGGGTAAAGTGTTTGGCTGAACCAATTCTACTTTAGGGGTGATCAGAAGTTCATTGCGAAGCTCGCGAGTGATTTTTTGCTCAATTCCCTTGAGGTAGCGCATATCCTCCTCGAAAATCTCGGACCTCACCTCTACTTGTATGCGCATGGTGTCCATTCCGTCAGCCCTTTCCAGGATTATCAAGTAGTTCTGTCCAACTTCAGAAATCTCCATCAGTGTTTGTTCCACCTGAATCGGGAAGATATTAACCCCTTTGATAATGAGCATGTCGTCAGTCCGACCCATGATTCGAGCTATACGGCTGTGAGTTCGACCGCATGGGCATGGCCCCGGGAGAATACGGGCGAGATCGCTTGTGCGGTAACGAGTAATCGGCATGGCCTCACGCTTTAGTGTGGTTAAAACCAACTCCCCTTCTTGCCCTGTCTCCACCGGCTCCAGCGTCTCGGGATCGACAATTTCCACCAAGAATGCATCTTCCCAAATATGCATTCCCATCTTTTCCGGACACTCGAAAGCAACCCCCGGTCCATTCATCTCCGAAAGGCCGTAGGAGTTGTAAGCCTCCACCCCAAAATAGCGCTCCACCCGCTGCCTAACCTCTTCCGAATGGGGCTCTGCTCCGAGAAAAGCGATCCGTAATTTCAAATCCACAGAGGGATCAACCCCCAACTCTTCCATCACTTGCATGAGCCGCATGGCATAGCTCGGAATCAGATGGATGACGGTGGTGCCAAATTGCTGCATGAGGAGGATTTGTCGCTTGGTGTTACCCGTACCGGATGGAATGGTTAGAGCTCCCAGACGCTCTCCTCCATAGTGAAATCCGAGCCCTCCGGTGAAAAGACCGTAACCGGTAAGGTTCTGGAAGACGTCATCCTGTCGCACTCCTGTCATGTACATACACCTGCTGACCAGATCAGCCCAGTTTTCAATGTCTTTCTGGTTATGAAAAACAACTGTAGCCTGGCCTGTGGTACCAGATGACGAATGGAGCCTGACCACTTCTTTGAGATCCACCGAGAGCAGACCGTAAGGAAATTGACTCCGCAGGTCCTCTTTGGTAGTGAAGGGGAGCTGGCGGATATCTTCAAGGTGTCGAATTTTTCCAGGTTCTATCCCTCTATCCGCAAAGATTTTGCTGTAGTGAGGAGATTTACCCGCCCGCTGCACGGTCCATTGCAAGCGCTCCAATTGGAACTCGGCGAGGGTTTCTCTGGGCATAGTCTCCCATTCTTGATTCCAGTACACTACCATTCAATCCTTTTCATGATGTTTCAATCATGCAGTTCTGGCGCAGCTCTCTAGAAGGGCTAGAATAAATCCGAATTTCGAAATACGAAACAAACGGAAATACTAGCCCGTTTCCTCAAATGCCAAATTTTCAAAACGGGTGTATTGGGTAAGAAAAGTGAGTTTGGCCTTCCCCGTTGGCCCATTGCGCTGCTTGCCGATGATTATCTCGGCTCGGCCCTGGTCAGGGCTATCCGGGTGGTAAACTTCATCGCGGTAGATAAAGGCGATCACATCAGCATCCTGCTCTATGGCGCCCGATTCTCGCAGATCAGCAAGTTGGGGCCGCTTGTCATGCCGTTCCTCCACCCTTCGGTTAAGCTGAGAAAGAGCCACTACCGGCACGTCAAGCTCCTTGGCCAGGGCCTTGAGTGATCCAGATATTTCGGATATCTCTTGCTCACGCCGCTCGCTACCCGGAGATCCCCGCATTAACTGCAAATAGTCCACAATTATGAGTCCTAGATTCTGATCCCGCTTCAGGCGACGGGACTTGGCCCTGAGCTCTATTGCGGAAATTGCCGGAGTGTCGTCTATGAATAATGGTGCCTCGCTTATCGTGCCAGCCGCCCGGGTGAGACGTGGCCAGTCTCGTTCGCTGAGAAATCCACTACGCATTTTCTGAGAATCCACCCGGGCTTCCGAGCAAAGCATTCGCATACC
>DATIQS010000513.1:0-6965 GCA_035470605.1 Fibrobacteraceae bacterium | reverse complement strand
GAGGGCAGCACATGCAACACCGCATCGGTGTCGATTGCCGTGGCGGTCACCGTCGCCGCCTCCACGCTGTCGCCTTCCGAAACATTTGTGGAAACCGTCGCCACTTCGGCATCCTCAATACTCACCGTCACGATCACCGAGACGCCGCTGGGAACGGAAGAGAACGTGTAGTTCCCATTCTCGTCCGTCGTGTCGCACAGGGCTCCGCCCAACGCCGTCACGATGGCTCCCTCCACCGGGTTCCCGTCCTCGTCGACCACCACTCCAGAGACCGTTCCGCCCTCGGATTCCAACTCCACGCCCACATCCGTATAAATGCTGTCCGCCACCACGGTCATCTTTTTGATGCCGTAGCCCTTGCCCGAGTATGCGGCGAGCACGCGCACATAGCCCGGCTCCACCTGGGACAGCGTATAGGTACCGGATTCCCCCGCCATCCCGGAGGCGGTCTGGTCCTCCACGGTGATCCCGGCTGCAGTCACGATGGAGCCACTGGCGTCCTTCACGGTGCCCTTGATGGTGGCGTAGCGGTATTTCATGCGCTGGGTCCCCACGTCCACGGAGTCGAGCAGTCCGACCTCGAAGCCCTTGGACAGGGCGGTGTCACGGTAGCCCGCCTTGCGGAACTCCACGCCCGAGACCGTGCCGGTAAATTCGTCGGAGTCGCTGTCGCCAAAATTCTTGTCGCTCTGGGAACAGGCGACGAACAGGAGAAAAATTGTGGGAATTAGAATTTTTTGGACCATTTTACCCTCACAAAAATTGACTGGGAATGTGGCTATGTCACACCCTCCAACTCTGGTTTTTCTCCAAAAAGTCTATACGGACTTTGACTTAGGCCAAACTTAAAAAATTCTCAAGTGAATGCTTGATTCCTTGTGGCAAATGGGGGAGGGCTGTGATATAATTCACCCCAAGGAGGAGATTCGGCGCAATGGGAGCTGCGGAAAGAAGGGAAAATGGATTGGAATTGGATGGCCGTCTGGTAAAGCCTGGCGAATTGACGGTCTCTCCAGAAAGTGGTCTGTTGGTTGCTGTGGTGAGCTTTGGCATCGCAGTGTGCATTTGGTCTCATCCGGCTCAATGTGGGGGGTTGGCGCATTTCACTGATCCCAAAACAATAGACGCCAAGCGTGCAACCGCTCGTTATGGAAATGCATCCTTGCCCTTGTTGATCCGTCTCATGCGAGAGTTGGCGCCTCAACAGGGACTTGAAGCGCAGATTTTTGGTGGGGCCCATCCTCCCCAGGGTTCTGCCTCACTGAAAGCTCGAGCACAGGCGAATATTCGTATGGCTCGCAAAATTTTGGATACCCGGCACATTCCCATTGTTTCTGAGGATCTCGGGGGGAGCAAGGGGCGTAAGGTGGTTTTCGATACGCGGGTGGGCCATGTTGCGGTCGTTCGTGTGCATCAACTTCGAAAAGGGGATTGGAATTCATGAGAAGCGGACGTTTTGAAAAATTCCAGGAAAAGAGTTCTGCCGTGTTTCGTTTCCGGCCTTTGGGCCTCCCTCCTTGCTCCCGTTTCCGCAGAAAAAGGCAACAGGTTCAGCTGCCGGTTACTGGACCTTGGGGGGGACGGGATTTCGAATCGCTTCCCTCGATGGAGCGGATCTCCCTTTCTTTTTGGTCGCGATTGCTTCTGAGGATTTTGACATGAGTGATGTGCGCGTCATTGATCCCTTGGCGCCGGATGCCATGGATGCGAAAACCTACGAAAGCTTTCGTAGGATCATCCATCAGAAGGCAGGAATCGCCTTGGGGAATGGAAAACAAGCGTTGATGAATGCCCGTCTGGCAAAGCGTTTGCGGGCCTTACATTTGCCAAATTACCAGAGCTATCTTGATTATTTGTTGAAGGATGATAGCCAGGAAGAGATTGTTCAACTGTTAGATGTCATCAGCACGAACACTACGTCCTTTTTCCGCGAGGCGGAGCATTTTTCTCGTTTGGGCGAGATTCTGCAGGGGTGGTATAAAAAAGGGAATCGCCGATTTCGCATTTGGTGTGCAGCCGCCTCCACCGGGGAAGAGCCCTACACCTTATCCATGGTTTGCCAGGAGGCTTTGGGACCTCAAGTTGATCTGCGCATTTTGTCCACCGATATTTCCACTCGGGTGTTGCGTCAGTGCCGTCAAGGGGAATATCCCCGAGAAAAATGTGAGGGGATTCCAACTCCTTGGTTGCATAAATATTTTCGTCAGGGAAAATCTGGAACGCTTTCTGCGAATACCCTGCTTCGCTCTCCTTTGACCTTTGCCCGCCTTAATTTGATGGATACGCCTTATCCGATGCGGGGACCTTTTGATGTGATTTTTTGCCGCAACGTGATGATCTATTTTGACCAGGATGGCCGCAGGACCTTTGTGGAACAGGCACATAGACTGCTCTCTCCTGGTGGGTATTTGTTTACCGGGCACGCAGAAAGTCTTACGGGCATCGCCCTAGGCTTTTCCCCGGTTCAACCCTCCGTTTACCGTAAAACTGCGTGAGGCTTCCTGTGCGTTATACTGTTGGCATTTCGGAAATGTGTTTTGGAACCGCCCCGGGGGATTTGCTGGTCACCCATGCGTTGGGATCTTGTGTAGGGGTTACTCTGCACGACCCGGAGGCTTGTGTCGGAGGCATTTTGCATTATATGCTCCCCAGTAGTAGCATTGATCCCGTGAAGGCGGAGAGGACTCCATTAATGTTTGGAAATACGGGAATCCCGGCTTTTTTTCAGGAGGCCTACCGTTTAGGAGCCAGGAAAGATCGACTGCGCGTGACCATTGCCGGAGGCGCCAATGTCATCAGTGGAAACCATAATTTTGACATAGGCAACCGCAACATCATTATTGCCCGCAAACTCTTTTGGAAAAACAATATCCTGATCGCGGCAGAAGACGTGGGAGGATCAATCCCCCGTACGTTGTATATCGAAGTGGGGACAGGGCACACCTGGTTCACCTCACGCGGGCAAAGCATGGAACTCTAGACAGGAGCGGAACAATGGGATACACAGTATTGCTTGTTGATGATTCGGAAACCATTCGGGGAGCCATGGAACGGACATTCCGTATGGCCAAGTTACCGATGGACGAGGTGATCCATGCGGCGAACGGCGCGGAAGCCTTGGAAATCCTAAAAACCCGATGGGTGGACATTGTGCTTGCGGATATCAACATGCCGGTCATGAACGGCGTGGATCTGGTTCGCAACATGAAATCCAATTCCGAATGGCGTGAGATTCCCGTGGCGATTGTGTCCACAGAGGGGAGTCATAAACGGATGGATGAACTTGGGCATGCCGGAATTGCTGGCTATCTACGCAAACCCTGTCGGCCTGAGGAAATTCGCGATCTTTTGCATCAGGTGCTCGGTGACTGGAAAACAGGCGAATAAGTCCCGAGTTATTCTCCCAAGGAGGAACCCTATGGAATCTATGGTTTCCATTGCCCGCAACTCCGCCGAACGCATCCTCGGCGGTGCCGCTTTTCTGTTTCTCGAAGACGTGTCTCCCGAGGAGACACCAGACATGGCTGTCTGGACCGCTCTGGGAATGAAACTCAGTTACGAGGGACCCGTGCGTGGAGAGCTGCGTTTGTGGCTTGAGGAAGGATTGGCGCATACATTGGCTGTCAATATGCTTGGACTGGAGGATGGGGAGACCATTCCTTTGGCGCGAGAACTGGATGCGGCGAAGGAAATTCTCAACATGGTCGTGGGCAATTTCATCACGGAGGCTTTTGGATCGGAGGATGTGTACCATCTGGGGATTCCTGAGGTGCTCGATCGCTCCGAAATAGAGGAGTCACTTGCAACTCCAAAGCATTTCTGGGTGGATATTGAGGGGAAACCGGCCTTGTTTTCCCTACATCAGGAAAAAGAATTTCCATGAGCCTCTCCAGACGCATTCGTGTCTTGGTGGTCGATGATTCTGCTGTGGTCCGCCAGGCACTGGCTTCTGAATTGGGAAAGGCCCGAGATATTGAGGTGGTGGGGACCGCTCCAGATCCATATGTAGCACGAAACAAAATTCTAAGCCTTTGTCCCGATGTGATTACTTTGGATGTGGAAATGCCTCGTATGGATGGATTGACGTTTCTGCGTAAAATTATGCAGCATCATCCGATTCCCGTTATTATCGTCAGCTCTCTTACCCGGCAGGGGAGTGAGATGGCCATGGATGCCTTGGAGGCTGGTGCTGTGGATGTGCTTTGCAAACCAGGTGTCGCTTATACCGTAGGACATATCGGGACGATCCTTATCGAACAAATTCGAGCTGTCTCGAATTTAGATGCAAGGCAACTCCGGCGCCCGCCTTCCAAGGATAATCCTCCTCCCATGGCCCGTTTGCGTCGAACGAGCAAGCAAATTATCGCTATTGGCGCATCCACGGGTGGAACGGTGGCGATTGAACGCGTTTTAAGACGAATGCCTGCAAATTCTCCTGGAATCGTTATGGTGCAGCATATGCCGGAGAGCTTTACGCGGGTGTATGCGGAACGTCTCAATCAGGTCTGCAGCATCGAGGTCCGCGAGGCTCGAGATGGAGATCGAATTCAACCGGGTTGTGCCTTACTCGCCCCTGGAAATTTTCATATGTGTGTGGCCCGGGATGGGGCGATGTATTGTGTACGTCTGAATCAAGGTCCTCGCGTTCATTATCAGAGACCCGCCGTGGACAATTTGTTTTTCTCCATTGCCGAGCACGTGGGGGCAAATGCGGTCGCCACGTTGTTGACGGGCATGGGTAAAGATGGGGCTTTGGGCCTTTTGGCTATTCGTGAGGCACAAGGGCGGACCATCGTCCAAGACAAGGAAAGTTGTGTCGTGTATGGAATGCCGGCAGAAGCGATGCGTTTGGGGGCGGCAGAGTTCCAATTCCCTTTGGATGACATTGCGGCCCGGGCAATTGCCTTGGTGAACGTTGCCTGATTTCGATAATTCCTTCAATTGTTGCTCGTCCAGAGCCCTATTGTTTTCTACCCTTGTGTCATGGATTTTTCTCAACAGGTAATCCCATCTCCTCCGTCAGCCCCTTCCGTAGAATTGGATGCCTTGGTCCATTCATTGCAGTGCCCTGTTTGGTTTGCCAATCTGTTATGGATGCGTGGTTATGGAACTCCAGAACAGGCACAACAATTTTTGGATGCTCCGCAGGATTCCTGGCAGAATCCATGGTTACTCAAGGGAATGGAGAACGCGGTACAAGTCCTGTTGGATTTCCGCAATAAAAATCAAACCTTATGCGTGTTCGGGGATTATGATCTTGACGGGATTTCTGGAACTGCGCTCCTTTGTTTGGCTTTGAAACGGGCTGGCGGCTGGAATGTCACCTATCGCTTACCCAGTCGTTTTGGTGATGGTTATGGCCTGAGTATTGCCCAGGTGAATTTGTTACATCAATCTGGAGTCCAGTGCTTAGTGTTGGTGGACACCGGAATTACGGCCTTGGCAGAAATCGCTCATGCTCGCAAATTGGGCATGACGGTGGTAGTGGTGGATCATCATCGTCCTTCTGGCGATGGACTGCCTGTGGCACATGCAATTTTGGATCCGTGGCAACCGGATTGTCAATATCCGAATAAGGATTTGAGCGCTGTCGGCGTGGCTTTAAAACTGGTCTGGGCGCTTTATGAACGTCTGGATTTAGGCGGAGCTGATGCCTATCTTGATTTGGTAGCGCTGGGAACCTTGTCAGATATGATGCCCTTGGGGCCAGAAAATCGCCAAATTCTCCGTCGGGCACTGGCGCGTATGTATCGCAGTGAATTCCCTGGGGTGCGTGTTCTCTGTGCGGATGCGGTCGATTCCTCTGGTTATCTGGGGAGCCAGGATATTCTTTTTCGCATTGCTCCGCTAATGAACGCTCCTGGGCGGCTGGAGAGTCCAGACATTGCGTTAGAAATGTTGCTTAGCCCATCGGAGACGGAAGCGAAACGAACCCTGGAACAACTTCGCACAGCCAATGAAAAACGGCGGGGAATCGAAGCGGAGTTGACGTCTCAGGCGATGCGGCAGGCTCAGGAAATCGTGCAGCAGTCCCGTGTGTTAGTCGTTACAGGAGAAAAATGGCATTTAGGTGTTCTGGGAATCGTCGCCTCCAAACTGACACAGCAGTATGGTCGCCCTTCGGCGGTCGTCTCGATCCAACCCGATGGCAATGCGATGGGTTCTGTTCGGGGTGTGGAGGGCTTTAATTGGCACCAGGCTCTTTCCGATGCACACGAATTGTTTGACCGCTGGGGAGGACATCAGAATGCTGCTGGATTTAGTCTTCCTGCAAGTCGGCTTGGGGTGATGCGTGAACGCTTTGAACGATCCGCGGTGGGACAAGGGTATGCTCCTGGAGAAGCGAGGCCTACACTGGAGTGTCACGTAGAGGCTCGGCTTTGCCAAATGAATCAGGATGCCATGGAATGGCTACGTCGTTTGGAGCCCTGTGGCCGAGGCAATCCTCCTCCCATTTTTTTAGCACGCAATGTGCAGCTCCCTTCTGGAGTCCGCGAAGTTCGTGGTGGGCATTTACAATTTGAGGCGATGCAGAGCGAGGGTGTCCGCTATGCGACCGTTGGTTTTGGCCTAGGTCATGCCGCAGAATGGTTGCGTCACCAGGATTCCATCGACATGACCTTCGTTCCGTCCTGGAATAGCTACAGGGGCAGGCGCATCCTGCAGCTGCAGGTTAAGAATATCGCCAAGGCTCAGGGTAATCCGTAGCCGTTTTTGCGCAGAACCTGTCGCGCTTCTTCTCCATAAAGGAATTGGTAAAAGGCTTTGGATTCCGTTGGATTATTGTCCAGACCGTATCTCAAGATAACCGCCCCTTGGGGAAGTGGGCCGTAAAGGCTTGAATCTAACTGGATATAATGCCCTTTGCCCGCCATGGGGCCGGATTGTGTATAGGACATGTTGGAGAACCCAATGTCCGTGCTTGCATTCACAATGTATTGCGCGACCACCGTGATGTTTTCTCC
>DATIQS010000512.1:0-8984 GCA_035470605.1 Fibrobacteraceae bacterium | reverse complement strand
GCGAATACTGACCGCGTTCTGGCAGGGCCGCAAATCCTAAGTTGCTAGATTCCTCTTGGCCGTAATTCCTTTAAAATCAAGGGATTACGGCCATTTTCGTTTGCAAAAAACACGTTGCCAAATCAGAAAAGGGCCAGTTGATCTGGATTTTTTTGCTTGGGTTGCCGTTTGGTCCTGATGAAACGGACCGTACTTTCAAACTGCTTGTCCGTAATGCAGAGGATATAGACCTTCCCCTCTGGTGGCAAAGCCTTCTCAACCCGTTTGATCAATGCCTCGGCGACCTCCTTGCTGGCGCAACTCCGCAGATAAACGGAGTACTGGGCCATTTCAAAGCCCTCATCCAACAGGTAATTGCGGAATTCCACATAGGCGTCCTTGTCTGACTTGGTCACCACCGGCAAATCGAAGAATAGCATAGCCCACACGATGCGATACCCACTCAAGGCCTTCATGAAAGCCCCAGACCATCCCGGATTTCTGCCACATCAGGAATTGCGGCGATTTCTAGGGTAGTCCCCTGCCCCATACAAATTTCCACTAGGCTGTTGCACATCCGCTGAACGCATAAACGCAGTGGAGAGCGACCTTGCAAGGCCACCATGTCCCAATTGATGATTTCAGCCAGTTGAGCCTTCTCTTCCGGTCCCAATTCCAAGGCATGACTGCGATGAAGGCGCAACACGGCGATATCCACTACTGGACGCCAGGGCTCCATCAGGTCGTTAGCCAAGGGCGTCGGATCTTCGCTCCCATGATGATGCAACCCCAGGGCGGGATGCAGGCCACACCCGACCACGGCTCGCACCACGGTTGCCCGAAGCACCGCATAACCATAATTGAGAAAGGCGTTGGGCCCTTCCCCATCCGGATCCCGCCGGAAAGCATCACCAAACAGACGGGACCAGTAAAGCTGCGCCGCCTGGGCTTCGTGGTTTTCCGGGTCTCCAGAACGCACGTTCCGGGCATGTCGCCGCAACTCCTCGCAGGGCTCTCCCATAGCCTCCAGCACCTTGGCCTGATTCTGGATTTTGGCACGCACGACCTGCTGCCAGATCTGCTTGCGTTTGGGAAGTGCCAGTTCCGCTTGTGCGGCCAGACGCGCTGTGGTCAAATGATGCTTGGACAAACTCCAGTAGATGCCTACCGGCATGTGCCGGGAATCGCAGACAATCAAGGGAATGCCCCGCTCCGCCAGTTCCACCAGGAGTTGCTGGGAGATGACGCCATCATGGCTATGAAAGATCACGCTTTCCACATCGTTCAAGGCGATGCGGCCGATCTCTTTCCCTTTTTCCTCCAGAATGCAGAAGCCCCGGAACAGGCGCAGATAACGCCCCGGCTTTTCCACCTCCAGAATGCGCCCCTCCATGCCCTACCTCGCCCCAAACACAAAACCGCATTCATCCACATGGACGAGTTGGCAGGAAAGGGCTTTTAGCGTGTTGGGACTTTTTACCAAATATTTGAAGGAATCAGCTTTATTTTCATCCCGTTTTTTCAGGCTTCCTCCTTCATGAATTGGTGCTAAGTAAATTTTTCCATCGGTCATCTTTTCCACATGCCAATAACGATGGTCTAGATTTTTCAACCTCACCGTATCCCCGACGATCAAACGCAAAACCAACGGTTGTCCCTCCGGCCCTTTTCTTGGAGGGCATTGCCCATGATTCTGGTTGGCTTCGAAGCGCGAAATCACCCGCCCATCCCATTTGCCTTTGGAATCCACCCAGATGTCATAGCAATAGTTACCTCCAGCTCCAGGTACAAATGCCTTATATGCTTTTCCACAATCATTGTTAATGGGTAACATGACATTAGATGTTTCTATGATGCGAACATGACGAATATTTGTCTGGTTTTGAAATTCCTGCAATGCATCTTTCCAACCAGATGGACCTGATTGAAGATAACGCTCTTCCAGTAGTTCTCGTATATTTTCGGATTTGATTTTCTTGATCTGTTTTAGAGTATCAAACTTTTCCAGACCAACCCGGTGTTGCACCGTTTTCTCATCCACAATTCCATAGGCAGTGTCATTGTGCAAGGCTCCGCCCAGGCCATGATCCTTGCGATGGGAAACCACCAGGCGGCCCAGGCGTTCCTGGGCATCGGCATGGAGAGCCTCCCAGGGCGTGGGGATCTGGGACAAAGCGCGATGGCCTGCCGCCAGCATCTCCGCCGAATGTTTTGAAAGCCGGTTCAGCAAACCCCGGTCGGTCAACGCCACCACCAGGGCATCGATGGCATGGTGCCCATGATGGTCGCGATTCTTCACAAAGGTTCCATTTTCTTGCGGTGTTCCCAAAATTTCGTTCAACCCCCACTTGGCCCGCAACAGCGAAGTCAAACGTCCTGGCACAGACCAGACCTTGTTTTTGTCGCAAATCGCGGTGAGATATTCCCTCGCCATTTTCGAGGCATAGGCCGTATCGTTGAGCTGACGATCCGTGAAGCCGCCCTCGTTTTTGAAGTGTTCCAATGCATTCGGCTCAAAGCGCCAGCTCTTATTGCGAGGCAGATTCCAGGCCCGTGTCAGAATCGCCTCCCAATCGTAATCCTGACCACCGATGTTCGGTGAAGTGCCAAAAGCCTCATGGGGCGTGCGGTTTCCCTTGGCACGGTTGGCAAAGCGATAGGCCACGGTCTTATTGGCGACGGAGTCGTCGTAGGTCTGGGCAAAGGGCAGGATGTGCTCGATTTCGATCTCCTCGCTGAACAGATTTTGGATAGAGATGGGCTTGCCGGAGTACGGACAAACGCGATCGCAGGGGTTTCCTCCCAGTTCCTCCCAGAGCTTATAGCGCAATCGGTTCTCCCCTTTTCGGGGAAGGCCCTGTTTTTCCAACTCATCATCGATTTTTTTGTTGTGCGCCTCATTTCCCTTGCGCTTCTTTTCTTCCTCTTTTTTTCGTTGTTCGCCCATCTTCAGGTCGCGGGCCAGCTCAATCACCACCTGCTCCGGCGGGCCAAAATGCTTGATAACGCAGTTCACCACCCGGCGCAACTGGTTCAGCGCGATGTGTACGGTGGGATTTGCGATTTTGCCGATGCGCAGTTCTTCGGGATCTTCCGGGTTCCCCGTGCCATGGGGAATATGGCGTTCAAGAATTTCCCCATAATACGGCAGTTTGGTCTTGTGTTCTGGCTCTCTATCGACGTAACCAGCCTTCGCCACCGCCTGGTAATAGGTGATGACTTCAGCCTCCAAATAAGGAAGAATCCTCTGTAAAGCCTTGATGGACAGGCGTCCATAACCCGCAGGAAGGTCCTGTTCCATCAGATTTCCGGCAGTTTCCCGATCCAACCCTTGTTGAACCAGATATTGAACCGTAAACTCGATGGCATCGGGTTTTGTGTCATCATAGGTCAGCAATTTTTTAACGATGATCCTTTGTTCTTCCAAGGGAAATTTTTGCCAGCGAGGCCCGAAGTACTTCTTGCTTCCCAGGATCTTGGCGGTTTCGTCGCCCTTGATGCTGTCTCTTTTGGCCTCTTCCAAGGAAAAGCGTGCCTCATTGGAGAATTTCAGGAGCTTCTTGATCTTGTCAAACTCGGTTTCCTTGCCTTTCTGCAATTCTCCAAGGATCAAGTTCCGCTGATCCAGGCTAAGGGCCGCTTCCGGTTGACCACGGAGCAAAATCCGCAAATGATTGAGATCCTGCAGAACACGGAACTTCTGATACAGAGGGTCTGCCAGAGGACAACGGTCTTCATCGGTTTCCAGGCTACAACGGCCTGGTTTTACGGGCTTTAGCGGCCTCTGGTAGAGCAAAATATCCTTGATCTTGGATCTCGTCGCCTCTGTGCACACCTCGGGATAAAAGTGTGCCTGGGCGGACCACAGTTGATCGAATTCCTGCTCGATCAGGCCTCTGCTTAAATAAAACG
The DNA here is from genome assembly GCA_035470605.1 of Fibrobacteraceae bacterium. Taxonomy (GTDB): domain Bacteria; phylum Fibrobacterota; class Fibrobacteria; order Fibrobacterales; family Fibrobacteraceae; genus CAIRAY01. The sequence continues at coordinate 5,093 of DATIQS010000512.1, read as the reverse complement.
GGTACTCTGCCTTGGCTCCAGAACCAACTGGACGGGCACGGACAGAGAGTCCCTGCAGAATACGGGTTTTGTAGAAATACTCCCCTACTGTGCGACAGTGTGCACTTTCTAATTGTTCATTCAATTTACGGATGCCGGATTTGATTTTCCCATCGTCATCGCTTTTGCCGGACTTGCGGCTACTTTTGAATCCCCGCCGCTGGCTCAGGTGGAACAAGGCACGCCCAAAATGGGACAAAGGAATCTGCTGGTCCAAGGCATCGGAACGCAATTTATAAGGAGACAGAGCCTCCAGGGCTTTGCGTTGCGTCTCGTCTTGGGGAAACAGGCCAAAGTGCACAAAGGCGTTGATCAGGCGTTGGCGACGACGTAGATAACGGTCACGGCGGCGGCGTGCCTGTCGGGCCACCCGGCGGGATACGGCCAATGGTTTCCTCTTCGGATCACGCCCATCCTCAAAGATGCGAACCCCCATATGAAAAATGCCCTTGGGCTCGGGGTGCTCTGCTGGCCCCTCCAATGCCACCAGGGCAGTGCCAATGCTCGTTGTCCCCAAATCGATTCCCAGGCGGTAACGCAATTTTTTCTCCGGCATGTTTCCTCCATTCAAAATCAATAAGGGAAAGATAATTGCCGACAAACGTCAATTTTTGACAAAGAAACGTTTTTCTGAGAAACTCTTGCCCCCATTTAGGGAAAATCATACATTGAGAGGGCTAGATACTTAGGATTTGCGGTCTTTCTGCCAGTAACAAGCTTGAAAGATTTAGCACCAAATAAGGGACCGTCGCAAGGCGGCCCCTTCGTTTATCCCCCTACACCGGATTAGGGATATCGACAAATTCCGCGGGAATGCTCAAATCCTTTGTAATGCGCTCTGCGAGCAAACGCGGTCCGTAGGTCTCCGTGGCGTAGTGCCCACAGGCGATCAGATGAATCCCCTCTTCGCGAGCCTGAATGGGGCTTGATTCCTTCAACTCTCCTGTCAGGAAAGCATGACAACCGAGGCGTACCGCCTCATCAATGCCTGAAGCGCCGCCACCGGAACAAATCGCGATGGTTTCAATCTGCAAAGGACCGTGCATCAAGGCATGCGCCACACCCTTGGCTCCAAACACCGCTGTTGCCTTATCGCGCAACACGATAGGCTCCACGGGCTGGGGAAAACGGCACAAGAGCCCAATGTCTGCCTGGCCCTCGCGCATAAACGTTCCATAAGGTTCAACCCCGAAGTCACGGGCCAATCCAACGTTGTTCCCCACCTCAGCATGACCATCCAAAGGCAAATGGAACCCCCACAGGCTAATCCCATGGACCAACAGGCTCTTGAGTTTCCGCGCCAACGTTCCCACTGGCAGACGAGGTTGGTTATTCCAAAAACCATGGGGATGATGAACGACGAGAGCGTCTGCTTTGCGCTCCACGGCCTCATCGATCAAATCCAGAGACAGAGAAACTCCGCACACAACCCTGTGAACCTTGTGCCCCGCTTCCACGATCAGACCGTTAGGACAATAATCCTTGTACAGCTCAGGTCTCAGCAGGGAGCGCAACCAATGGTCAAATGTTTTCAGATCGGTATTTGAAGTTGTCATGCCGTTAAAAAATAGATCAAAGGCCACGCATTTGTTTAAATTTTTGCCTTCTCTAGGAGTCGATATGATTAAGGTGAATGAATATTTTCAGGGAACGGTAAAATCCCTGGGCTTTGAGAACAGTAAAGGCCGCCAAACGGTAGGCGTCATGGCTGCCGGAGACTATGAATTTGGTACAGGTGCGCCGGAGCGAATGACCCTAATCGCCGGGAGATGGAGCCTCCAGCTTCCCGGTGAAAGCACATTCCGCGAATACGCGATCGGACAGACCGTCAGCATTCCCGGCAATTCAAAATTCAAACTGGAAATTGCGGAAGATTCGGCCTACTTTTGCGAATATGCAGGTTGATTTTCAACCCTGAAAAACAGTTAGATTGTTCTTACCGGGAATCCCCGGTCCTTCAATGGAGATGGCACTATGAATCAGGCTTTCTGGGGTTTATCCCTTCTGGCCACCTTGGCTTTCGCCCAACAGTCCCCAGTCCTTGTGGATACCCAGTCCGCAACTACCCCCTCCACTGCATCGGCCCCTCCTCCCACGATACTTCCCCTATCCAGCGCAGCGACACCAGTGCTCACAGCCCCGACCAATGCCGCTGATTTTGCCGTGTCTTCTGCAGCCGTACAACAGGCAGCTGTCGCGCCATCTTCGGCCTCACCAGCGCCCCCCCCAGACCAGCCAGCGTTATCCTCTGCCTCTTCTCAACCGGCACAAACTGCACCAGGCCAATCAACCACACAAGCCCAACCGGCGCAGGCTCCGGCACAAGCCACTCCCGCTGCAAACACACCGATCCAGGCTGTTCCAGTTCAATCTTCCGCATCCACTCACGCAGCACCCGCGCAACAGCCAGCAGTGGCCCCGGCAAAAAACGCCGTAGTCTCATCCGTATCTTCTACGGTTCTTCCCAGCTCTGCCACCGAGGCGTCCCTAAACGAAACCCAAGCCACTCCGTTTAGCTCTGCTGCTGCGTCTGTTTCCTCTGGCACACCAGAGACAGTTGCAACCGAAACGGCAAACCGCGACACGACACAAACCCAGGATAGCGCTAGTGCTTCAGGGGGAGACGAAAGCCCAAAACTCGGTATGACAGGCTCCATCTCTGTCGGCTTGGTCTCTTTGAACGGAGAACAGGTGACGCGCATCTCCTATCGTCCAGAATTCACCTTCGGGCCTCTGGGAGTCGCCCTGGATCTCGAACTGTTTATCGCCTCCGATGGCCATTTCAAAAGCACTGGTTGGCAGTTTGACACCCGGGATCAAACCATCAACTCCCTCTACCGTAAAATCTATTACATCCGCCTCTTTCAACCCGGAGACCCATTCTACATCCGCGTCGGAGCCCTGGAGGGCATCACCATGGATGCTGCGGGATTAGTGACCTCGAATTTCGGGAACGTCGCCAATTATCCAGGCCAAAAGCTCGTCGGCGTCCACGTACAATTCAATGACTGGTTTGAACCCTTTGGATTGAGCCTTGAGGCCGTGAACAACTCTCTAGAGGATTGGAATCACCGCGGCGGCGTGCTGGGCACAAAACTAAGCGCAAAACCCATTGGATTCACCAGCATCCCCATTTTGCAGAACCTGCGCCTAGGAGCCATGTTCATTCGCGACTTCAACCAATTAGCAACGGCTGCAGACAAGGATAACGACAACTGCCCGGACGAAGTGGATGACACAGACGGGGCGGGTTGCCAATACGCCACATCCTACATCGACAACGACAATCTGGAAGAGGCCATCCAGTCGGGAGACTCTACAATGATCGTCAAAATTGTGCAAGCCGCAGACTCCGTACGCGACGCTTCGGATTCAGCCATTACCCGCCGCTTTGGGCACGCTGATGCCTTCACGATGTTCGCCTTTGACTACCTCTTGCCTCTCTTCCACAGCGAGTTTCTCGGTGTGGACCTCTACGGCGAATATGCCCGTCCCTACTACTCCGATGACACTCTCGACCTGAACAGTTCCTACGGACTCGTGCCCGCAGGCGTAAGCGTCAAGGTGTGGAAACTGGATCTAGGACTAGAATACAGGCGCCTCAACGGGCGATTCCAGGCTGGTTACTTCGACGAAGCCTATGAAATGCAACGCCTACGCTTTATCAATGGACAATACGTGACCAAGGAAGAATCTTACTGGTACGCGGCTGAAGATCACGGCGTGGTGCAAGGTGTCTATGGACGCGCAAGCATGGATGTGTTCGGGTTTCTGACTGTGGGTGGGAGCTACTACCACCTCGTTGGAGATGATGACTACAAGGATCGCGGTTATACCTCTAGGGCGGCTTTGGGTCCCACCCTACTGGGGCTGATTCCCAAAATTTCCCTGGTGGAGGCCTTCTACAACAAAGACCATCTCTACACCGATGGCGACGATTTCTTCGATCGATCTATTTACACCACCTATGGATACCGACTCGGGTTTAACCTAGGCGGAGGTATGACCGTGATCGTGGGTGATTACACCACTTGTACCCGCGATGCGGATGGCAAGATCAAGCCAAATACGAATTTTGTGGCGGAAACCATTATCACCTTCTAAGCCAATGAACCAGAAAACAATCCTTGCCCCCAGTGTCCTCAATGCCAACTTCCTAGAACTCGGTCAACAAATCACGGCCGTGGAACGGGGTGGAGCGCAGTGGATCCATTTGGACATCATGGACGGAAATTTTGTTCCGAACATCTCCTTTGGCGCGGGCATCACTGCCAACATTCGCAAGGCAACACGTCTTCCGCTGGATTGCCACCTGATGATTGAAAAACCAGGGGAGTTTGTTCCCCTGTTCGCCAAGGCCGGCGCAGAAATCATCACCGTACATGCGGAAACCACCCGGCATCTTGATCGCCTGGTGCATCAAGTCAAAGAATGCGGCTGCAAGGTAGGCGTCAGTGTCAATCCAGCCACACCATTGGAATCCATTCTTGAGGTGCTTGGCTCCGTAGACATGGTACTGATTATGTCGGTGAACCCCGGTTTCGGGGGCCAATCCCTAATCCCTTACTGTTTGGATAAAGTACGCCGCCTGCGATCTCTTGCACCGGATCTCCTGATCGAGATCGACGGAGGTGTCAAGTTGGAAAACATTAAGACATGCCAACAGGCAGGTGCCAACGCCTTCGTGGTAGGGTCCGCAATTTTCGCCACGCCCTCCCCAGAAGAAACCACCCGGGAATTCATACAAAAGTTGAATTCTTGACGTATCTGTCCGACGAGGGCGTGCCATTTTTTGTGTGGAATCTCAACAAGGTTTGTTCATGCGGTTTAGGGGCTTTTATCTAAGTCCCGCAGTTGACCGGGGTGCTTCGCCCATGATCCCTTGCGCCGTACATGTGCCCAATAACCCAAGATGGGTATGCTCACGCCCTTTCCAGGAGTTCCTTGGGATGTATTTCGCATCATCGTCCTCTGGTGATGCTTTACGATAGCCTGATATGGTTTCTGCTTATGGGCACCTCTAAAAATTCCCGTTTGGCTCATTCCGGCTACGA
>DATIQS010000511.1:0-6461 GCA_035470605.1 Fibrobacteraceae bacterium | reverse complement strand
CCTTTGGGCGGAACTCCGCGGTCCACCCCGGCGTCCTATACCGGCGTACTGGATGAGTTGCGCAAACTCTATGCGTCCTTGCCGCAGTCCAAGCTCAAGGGCTTCGACGTTGGGCGTTTCAGCTACAACAAGGCGGGCGGGCGTTGCGAGGCCTGTGAAGGCCGTGGCTATCTGGAAATCGAGATGCACTTCCTGTCCGATGTGTGGGAACTTTGCGAGGTCTGCCATGGCAAGCGCTACAACGCGGAAACCCTCACCGTCACCTTCAAGGGCAAGAACATCGCCGATGTGTTGGACATGCGCGTCAACGAAGCGGTGGAATTTTTCCAGGACCATCCACGCATCCTTAAACCGTTGAAACTATTGCAGGGGGTGGGTCTGGGCTACATCCGTCTTGGCCAGTCCGCCACGACGCTCTCCGGTGGCGAGGCCCAGCGCCTCAAGCTGGCCACCGAACTTGCCCGTTCCGCGCGCAGCGCCCAGGGTGTTTTGTACCTGCTGGACGAGCCTACCACGGGCCTGCATTTGCGCGACATTCAGGCCTTGTGGAACGTGATCCAGGGACTGGTGGACCAAGGCAGCACCGTTGTGCTGGTGGAACATCACCCCGACTTGCTACGTCTCGCGGACTGGTCCATTGACCTAGGACCTGGCGGCGGGGAAGAGGGGGGCCGAGTGCTATATCAAGGTGCTACACGAGGGTAGGGCTCGCCCTGGGCTGCTTCCGGCTGCGATGGCCTACTCCACCCGCAATTGACCGGGTCGATTCGCCACACTCTTTGCTCCAATACTTCCGGCCTGACCGATCGAGCAACGGCTTCGAGCTTTGCTCGTTAGCCGGGTACTATACCCTGTGGGTACGGTATCGCGGAGTTTTCGGTGGCATAAAACAAATATAGCCGGCGTTCCTTTCGCCTGGAGCAGAGGAGGATGCGGGGGAATGGAGGGGGGGGGGGGACGCAATGAGTCGCGGTCGAGGGCTAGCCCCAGGGACGGAACGCCCCAACTCACCAAAAGTGAGCCCGATCGAGCAACAGCTTCGGGCTCCGCCCGTTAGCCGGGTGCTATCCCCTATGGGGAAGAGGGATTCACAGGATGAGAATCATCAAACAGCCAGGTCAACTACAGGATTACACGTCTTCCAAACAAATGGGGTCAATTCCCCGGAAATGACGGTAGGCACGAACCAAATTTCGATCCAGATGTGGAAGCATTTCGTCAATCAGATCATCGCGCAACAGATGCGGCAGACCGTCCGTCTGCAACGCCTCGTAAGCTGCATTCCCTCGACCGGCAAGACCTCTTTGCACGGCGGCACTGAGAAGGACCTCAAATGCAGCGATGGCGCTCTGATCCCCCTCCCCGACTCCGATGATGTCATTTCCTTCCAGATAAACCGCATCGAAAAATCCCATCACCCAAAGATAGACCTGAGAAAGCCTCGCGGAGAAATCCGTGCCATCCATCAGGGCTGAAACGCCAGCGTGTCCACTCTGCAATCGGCGATCCGTCTCCGCCATTTCTTTCGACAATGCTTGAGCAATGGAACGCGCCTCGGATTCCGTGGGGAATTCACCATGTCCCGTTTTCCACAAAACCTGGTTCATCCATTCCGTAGGTTCCACAGGATCTGGATTACATTGCAAGCCAGAAAGGAATCCAGAGGCATACAACGGACCATAAGGTCCATACTGGACTTTTAAATGACTTGCCAATACAGAGTCCAACCAGACCTCTTAGGACATAAACGCGGAGTAAATCACTCGAATCGCAGTGTCGCAGTCCGCTTGATCTACGCCCACGATGATGTTAATCTCGGATGCACCCTGGTCAATGATGCGCACATTGATATCCTCCTTAGCCAGAGCCCCGAACAAAGTCGCCGCCACACCCACACGATGACTCATACCGTGGCCCACGGTCGCAATCATCGCCAAATCCTTTTGCACCTTCACGCTATCTGGAGCCATTTGACGAATCAAGGCATCAATGACGATTTCCTCCACTGCATTGAACTGCTTCTGGTCCACCACGACAGACATGGAGTCGATTCCCGTGGGTGCATGCTCCCAGGAAAGGCCGTTTTCCTCAAAAATTGCGAACACCTTGCGCCCAAAACCGCGTTCCTTATTCATCATGGACTTTTCAATATGCACCATGGTGAATCCTTTACGGCCAGCCACACCTGTAATCACACTCGAAGATTGGCTCCCCGGGGGACCGATCAAGGTCCCTGCATCCTGAGGGCGGTTTGTGTTTCGAATTTGGATGGGAATATTTTTGTCACGACAGGGAGCAATGGCTTCATCGTGCAGGACACTTGCCCCCGCATAGGCCAACTCGCGAATTTCGGGATAGCTAACGCGCTCCATAGGCAAAGAATTCGGCACGATGCGAGGATCCGCCACAAGAAGGCCTGAAACATCGGTCCAATTTTCATAGAGCACTGCATTACAGGCATTAGCCAGAATCGCCCCTGTGATATCAGATCCACCTCGGCTGAAGGTTTTGACCACTCCATGACCATCTGCGCCATAAAAACCAGGAACCACAAAAAGTCCAGGCCCCTCTAGCTTCTGAGCAATCACCCGATAACTTTCAGGGAATACACGATGAACCCCATCGAATTGGATCATGGGATAGGCATCTACAAAAGATGCCCCTAGATATTCCGCCATAATTCGGGCGCATAAAAATTCACCCCGAGAGACCAGATAATCCACCGAAACATCCTGCGGAGAGTCTCGCAACTGCTGGGCCAAAAAATCTAAATCTGAGGAAACATTGGATCGAAGCCCCAAATCACGCACAAGTTCCAAATAACGTTCCCGGATCAGATTCCACGGTCCAGAGAAATCCAGTTCCTTCAAGGCCAGATCATGGGTGGAATAGAGTAAATCCGTCAATTTCGTTTCTTTGGAATGGCGCTTGCCTGGTGCGGAAACCACGACAATGCATCGACGCTCATCTGCATCAATGATATCCTTCACCTTTTGGAACTGAGCGGCACTCGCCACCGAACTGCCACCGAACTTGCATACGATTCTTTGCGACACGGAAATCCTACCTGCGAGAGGTTACACAAACGACTGCAAAGATAGCAAGAGCCTGTGTTTGCAAATCCTTCCCATGTATCTAAATTTACACCTCCCATTTTCAGAGGTACAGGTGCAAGACTCCACGATCCGCAAGGCGGCAGACAATATTCGCATTCTTTCTGCTGCCATGGTGCAAAAAGCAAAATCCGGGCATCCGGGGGGAGCCATGGGGGCCGCAGACTTTATGGCGGTGCTTTTTGGTGAATTCCTTCGCTGGGATCCCGAAAATCCGCAATGGATCGCCCGTGATCGCTTTTACATGGACCCCGGACACATGTCCCCCTTGATATATTCTCTAGCGCACCTCACCCATCGTTTGGAAATGGAAGATTTGAAACACTTCCGCCAATTGAACAGCCATACCCCGGGTCATCCAGAACTGCAACTGGCTCACGGCATTGAAAACACCTCAGGGCCTCTGGGACTAGGCCACGCCATCGCCTTAGGCTCCGCCATTGGGGAACGTTTTCTCGCGGAACGGTTTGGCGAAATCGTCGCGCATAAGACCTATGTGCTAATTTCTGACGGGGGAATTCAGGAAGAGATTTCCTATGGTGTCGGTCGCATCGCTGGGCACCTGAAACTTTCCAATCTGATCCTGTTTTATGATTCCAATAAGGTTCAACTTTCCTGTCATTGCGCCGACGTAATGACCCAGGATGTCCGTGGACAATATGAGGCCTGGGGTTGGCGTGTGCTAGAGATCGACCCTTATGTGCCGGAACAATCTCGGGCTGCGCTGCAGCAAGCGCAAGCCGAAACAGAAAAGCCCGTATTGATCATCGGTCACACCACCATTGGCAAGGGTGTACGCAAAACAGACGGAACTCTCTGGGAAGGCAAGGTTGAGGTACACGGGCAACCACTAGATGGTGCCGGCGCCTCTACCGCAGAGACCATCCGCGGACTGGGTGGAGATCCACAAAACCCATTTGTGGTCTTCCCAGAAGTCCAGTCTGCTTTTGATCAACGCTTGCAGGAATTACGCTCGGAAGTAGCAACCTGGAAGTCCGCCAAAACCCAATGGGACGCAGCCAATTCAGAAAAAACAAAAGCCCTTACGAGCTGGTTCTCCGGCAAGCCCCCCCAAGTGGACGTGACTCGCATTCCCCAAAAAGAAGGCGTCGCCACTCGCGTGAATTCAGGCTCCATCCTCGCCTACCTTGCAGAAAACGTCGGGAATATGATCTGTTCTTCTGCCGACCTATCCAACTCCGACAATACCCAGGCCTTCCTTGATCGCACAGGTATCTTCAAACCCGGAGACTTTCGAGGGGCCTTCGTACAACCAGGTGTAGCCGAACTAACCATGGCCTCCATTGCCAATGGTATTGCACTACATGGTGGACTCATCCCTGTATGCGCGACCTTCTTTGTCTTTTCCGATTTTATGAAACCCGCGATGCGCTTAGCTGCACTCATGGGCCTGCCCGTGAAATACGTATTTACCCACGACTCCTTCCGAGTAGGTGAAGACGGCCCCACCCATCAACCCGTGGAACATGAATCCCAGCTTCGCCTCCTGGAAAAACTGACCCGTAAAGATGGGCAAAGCGAAATGCTCGTGCTACGCCCCGCTGACTGGGCAGAAACAGCTGTTGCCTGGCAAATGGCTCTAGAAAATCACTCCACCCCGACAGCGCTGATCCTCACCCGCCAAGCAGCCCCAGCACTCCCAGCACAAAACGCCACAGCCCGTTTGGAGTCTGCAGCACAGGCCCGTCGCGGAGGCTATGTGGTTTCCGACAACAGTCAAGGGAGGCCCGATCTGAGCTTGATTGCCAACGGTTCCGATGTCATGCTTTGCCATCAGGCAGCAGAGCTCCTGCGTGCTCAAGGGAAAAAAGTACGCGTTGTCTCTATGATTTCTCCGCGTCTGTTCCTACTTCAGGATCAGGCCTGGCGTGATTCCGTGCTACCGCCCTTCCGTCCTGTCCTCGGGCTCTCCAGCGGACTACCTTGCGTCTTTGATCGCGTAGTTGGTCCCATGGGCCGTTCCATCGGCCTGGAACGCTTCGGAGCCTCCGCTCCCTTTACCGTTCTGGAAGAACTATTCGGTTTCACTCCGCAGAGCGTGGCGCAAAAGGCAGAAAGCTATCTGGCAGACTTTCATGCCACCTGCCTCGCAATCCAGCAAAATCAATAACGACGACTCACCCTAACTGGCGAATGGGGTGAACCAGCAAGGCAGACTAGCCCTTGACTAGCTCAGCCGTCTCATCCATGGGCTCGGTGTGGAATTTCGTTCGCTGTGGTCAATCAGCTTGCGAGAGGGCTTGCCCCTCCAAGACTGCGCCCGTGACGGGTGCACCAACAAAAAACCGTAGGAGGCGATCCTACGGCAAACAAAAAAATCTGTTTCGATAAAAGGATTAGCGACCAGCAGACTTGGCCTTATCGCCATACTTCTTAACGAGCTCTTCTTGAATATTACGCGGCACCGGTTGGTACTTAGCAAATTCCATAGTAAACTCGGCCTTGCCCTGAGACATGGAACGCAGGTCCGTGGCATAGCCGAACATTTCGGAAAGAGGGACTTCGCAAATGATAGTGGTATAGCCCAACTGCTCCGAAGTTCCCTGAATCGTACCACGACGCTGAGACAAATTACCCACCACAGAGCCCTGGAATTCGGTCGGGGTTTGCACTTCGACCTTCATGATTGGTTCCAAAACTTGGGCCCCGGCCTTAGCGAAGGCTTCGCGGTAAGCCATGCGGGCGCAAATCTGGAACGCCATGTCGGAGGAGTCCACATCGTGGTAGGCTCCATCGGTGACCTCCATTTCAATCCCCATCACAGGGAAGCCGATCAAGGAACCCGCCTCCATACAGGACTGGAAGCCCTTGTCACAAGAGGGGATGTATTCCTTGGGAATGCGGCCCCCCACAACGGAGTTGATAAAATTGTAGGTCTTATCTGGATGTTCATCCAAATTTAGCGGACGCATAATGCCGATAATCTTCGCGAACTGCCCGGAACCACCAGTCTGCTTCTTGTGAGTGTATTCAAACTTGGATTCGCGAGTGATCGTTTCACGGTAGGCCACCTGAGGATTACCGGTCACCACTTCCACCTTATACTCACGCTTCATGCGTTCAACGTACACGTCGAGGTGAAGCTCGCCCATGCCCTTGATGATGGTTTGGCCGGATTCGGCATTGACCTCTACCTGGAAGGTTGGATCTTCTTTGGTAAAACGGTTAAGAGCCTTAGACAGATTGTTCAAGTCATCACGATTTTTGGCTTCGATCACAAGTTCAATCACAGGGTTGGGCACATGCATGGAGGTCATATTGACCCTGACAGAACCGTCGGTGAAGGTCGTACCGGTAGCGCAGTCAATACCAAACAACGCAACGATA
>DATIQS010000510.1:0-3377 GCA_035470605.1 Fibrobacteraceae bacterium | reverse complement strand
GGAATAGTCATTGGAGGCCTCCATATCGTCTGTTGTTACAGTGGTGTGCCGCAGGCCAAAGAAATGGCCCACCTCATGCACCATGGTGGTGATGATTTTTTGAACTTCTGCGCCTGCTAGTTTGTTTGCGTCGTTTATGCGGTGGGTTGAGACCACGACAGCCCCGCTTTCTCCGGCCTTAAGATTGCATCCAAATAAGGGGGAGAGACCCAGTACGCTGTCATTATCGAATTTATACACCAAAACAATGTCCAGTGCCTTAGAGTATGGTTTTTCGAGTCCATAGCCCAGGGAGTCAAAGCGATCCTCTAGACCTGAGGCGGAAATTGTTTGGGTGGAGTCGAATTCGTCACCGATGAGGGGGTGGTCTACCGCGTATAAGGTATACACGGTGTCTACTACGATCCCTGTAGGACCATAGTATTCCCGAAAACCAGCCAAAAGGGAATCCGCAAGTTCTTCTGGGGTTTCATCGCCTGCCGGGGCTACATATTTGCCAGCGACCCAGAGATTGAAAGACAATGTATCGGAGTAGGCTCCTGTTGCTGAAAGTTGAACGTCGCTAATGTTTTTTTTGTATCGCTTGCCGTTCTGTTCCAATACGGTCAGCCAGTTGACCATACCTGTGAAATCGGAGGAAAATTCGTAGACCCAATCGCTATCCTGCAATTGCCCCTCAACGACCTGGTCTGTCGTATAGCCATAATAGCCGTTCGACTGCTCATAGAGACGGTAAAGTCGCAAGTCGGGGATATCTCCCGAACCGGCAGGGAACGACAAGGAATAGGAACCGTTTGGATGACCGGGAATCACCACACCTACCGCCAGATTGGCCGCGATAGAATCGCTGATCGCCTTGTCGTTAGGAATCATGCGAAATTGGGCCGCATTACTCCCGGGATCCACGGCTCCATCGCCATCTGAACTAAATAGGCAGCCATTTAGCGCCAAAAATCCGAGAGTGACACAAAATTTGATCAAATACGAACCCAAAGGTCCTCCCAATCGTCAAAGAAGAAGACTGAATCAAACTACACAACTTTTTCTGGGAAAATATGGCACGGTTGCAATTCTTGTTCTCATTTCTGTTTGTTTTGGACAGTTGGTGCAGTGCTTTGGCGGTGATCCTGGTGGTCTGTCTCATCCGGTTTTGTTCCATTCCAGAGGCGGTTTTTCTCGTGGCTGGCGTTTGGTGCGGCGCCTTGTATTTGGCTCCACGCCCATCGCGGCGGATTTTTTTGGTTTTTTCCCTGCTGATGGCTTTTCGGATGTGGATGGTACAATCTGTGCAATTGATTGCTCCCGAAGATTTACCCCGGAATGGGGTAGGGGAGGTGCGATCTTTAACCCGAACGTCCAGTGGTTTTCGAATTCAGGTTTTTCTGGAAGGGCGTGATGCTGTTTTTTTGCGAATTCCCGCCTCGGAGAACCCTCCATTACCCGGTGACCAAATCCGGTGTTCCGCTCGATGGGATGCGTTGCGTCCTTTGACGGTGCCTGGTTCTTTTGACGTGGAACGCTGGTTGCTCCGCGAGGGCTGTGTGGCTAGTGGCTCTTTACTGGACTGGTCTTTGCTACGGTCGTCCTGGAGCGTGGAACGTTGGGCCTGGTCTGCGCGTGAGTGGCTTCGTCACCTTTGTCAGCGATATATGGCCGTAGGAACGGATGGCGTTTTGGTCGCCCTATTGGTCGGGGACAAGTCGGGTCTGGATCCCGAGGTCGGTCGTGATTTTCGGAGTACTGGGCTTGTGCATATCCTGACCGTTTCGGGTTTTCATGTGGTATTCCTCAGCCATTTTTTGTGCGTGTTTTTGGCGGCAATGCGCATCCCTTTGCGTCATGTGCGTTGGCTTTCCGTAATCCTGTTACTCGCGTTTGTGCCAGTGGCTGGATCATCGCCCGCGGTTCAGAGAGCTGTATTAATGTTTTTTTTCATGCAATTCGGACATTGTATGGAACGCCCTCCTCATGCCTTGCATATCCTCGGGGTTACGGTAACCCTTCTCCTTTTGATGGAACCGGGCTATTTGTTGGATGTCGGATTCCAATTGTCGTGTGGTGCGACAGCTGGGATCCTTTTAGGCCAGAGACGCTGTTCCTCTTTCCCCCGATGGGTTCCGGGTTGGTTGCACACTTTGTTTTGGGAACCCACCTGGACCACCCTGTGTGCGATGGCGGGCACTCTGCCTCTTTTAGTCCTGTATTTTCAGAGTTTTTCTCCTGTGGCATTTGCAGGAAATCTTGTGGTGGCTCCATTGATGGGCTTGGCCATGGAGGGTGGCTTCTTTTTGATCCTTGGGGCGGCGATCCCTCCGCTGGCCATGGGTTTTGGACAGAGCGCCTCTTTGTTAATCCATCTCGCGATCCGTATTACCGAAGCGCTAGCGAATCTTCCTGGGGCGGTGGGGACGGTTGGACCTTGGCCCGCTTGGCTCGCGGTCCTGGTTATGGCTGGGTTCCTGTGCTTGTTGCCTTGTCGGGCTCCGCGTTGGTTTGCTTGGGTGGCTTTGTCTCTCTGGGCTGGATATGGACTCTGGGATTGCGCATGGCCCTTATGGAATGATGCGCCATTTCACGTTTGGTTTTTGGATTGTGGTCAAGGGGATGCGACCTTACTGCGCTTCCCTTCTGGCAGGACCGTCCTGGTTGATGCGGGCAATGGGGAACGCAATGGCTCATATGGGCGGCAAGTGCTGGTCCCTTTCTTGCGTAGCCAAGGAATTCAGAGACTCGACGCATTGGTGATCACCCATCCAGACTTGGATCATTATGGAGGAGCCTGGAGCCTGTTGGAAAATTTTCCAGTTTGTGCGCTTTGGTTAACCTCTTCTGCTCGTCTATGTGAGAAAAACGAATGGAACATCATGCTGGCGCAGGTTTCTGCACAGGGGATCCCCATAACCACCCTTCACGAGGGGTTGACCGTGTATGGACTTGGAATTTGGCAAATGGAGTGGATTCATGCGGGAGAGACTCTTCAGAGGGACGATTGGAATGCGACTTCGGCGTCTTTGAAGGTGACTGGCCCAGCGGGGCCCAGCTTAGTGATGACAGGGGACTTGGGAGAAGCCGGAGAGCTGGAACTTATACGCCATCACGATCTTCGTGCCAAAGCCCTAAAAATTGGGCATCATGGGAGCGCCCATTCCAGTTCGCTTCCTTTTCTGGAGGCGGTTCAACCGCAGATGGCGTTTATCAGTTCTGGAATCCGCAATCGATATCACCATCCATCCCCCCGGGTTACCGGCAGACTAGATTCGCTTCAAATCCCTTGGATCAATACAGCTCATCAGGGTTCTGTCCATCTCATCTTTCACCAGGATGGCAGATTGGAGGCTTACCATTGGTGGGGCAAACGTCGTGAATGGAAATTCAGA
>DATIQS010000509.1:0-2905 GCA_035470605.1 Fibrobacteraceae bacterium | reverse complement strand
CGTAACCCTCAAAAGGCATTGGAGGAACTCCTTGGAGCCTATGCATTGGGTTCCTCACGTCCATTGCCAAAGCTTTTTGAACGGGCGGGCATCCATTTCGATTTTTCCGCGCAGACGCTGGAACCTTTGATGGATATGGTGGAAGCGGAACTGGCGAGATTACAAGGGGCTACTTGAAAACCAGATTGTTGACCGTCAGGCCAACAAAAAAGGCGAAGAGATAGCCATACCAAACCACGGTTAACGGATAATTCATTGCTCGTTTGAATGAGGAGGGCTCTGTCTTGTTCTTTTCTCCGATCTGGTGCAGGGCTTTACGCAGGTGGCGCCAGTTGAACCAAACGCCAACCAGGGTGATCAGGATAAGAATGATGGCTTTCATGCTTCGCAAAATAGCAAAAGCCTGGCTTGACAGGGCCCATCCTCTTTTCTAGACTTGCAGGCCTACAAAAATCGGAGTTTTCTATGAGCCGCGTTTGTGATGTCACTGGCAAAAAGGGTTTGGTTGGCCACCAGGTTTCCCATTCCAACCGCAAGAAGTTGATCAAGCAACTTCCGAATCTGCACAAGAAGCGTTTTTATATTCCAGAAGAGGATCGCTGGGTGACCCTGCGCGTTTCTTGTCATGGTTTGCGCACTATTACTAAGCGTGGCATTGCCACTGTAGCTCGCGAGTTGGGCATTTAATTCCCTTTCTTTGTGATTGGGCCTAGGCTGGTAAGCTTGGGCCTTTTTTACATTTCCTTTATGGATAATCCCAAAAAATGGTTCTGGGCTCAGGGGCTATGCCCCCGGGAGGCGTTTGATGTGAACAGCCTGCTTCTTTTTGAAGCGGGGGTGCAGGCTTTGGAGGAGTTGGATGTCGATCTTCCAGAAGGGGGGATTATGCCGGATGACCCCCGTGCCCATGCGTTACTTCAGGGAAACGAAATTTTGGAACGGAGTACGACCCAGTTTCGGTTTTTTACCGATGATTTCGGGGAGCGAAATCGAATTGTGACTCAATTTCCTCAATTCCGTTGGACTGTTGGAGAGGAGGAGGCGCAGGATTGGGATCGTCATTGGCGGGAACGTCAACATCCGGTTGCCGTAAGCCCTCACCTTTGGGTGCGCCCTCCTTGGGTCGAATTTTCCGCGCCGGAGCCTGAGTCCGTGGTTTTGGTGTTAGAGGCAAAGTCCGCTTTTGGTACTGGGGAGCATGAAAGCACCGCCTTGTCCGCGGAATTGATGGAAGGCCTGGACCTGCGTGGGATACGCCTATTAGACATCGGCACAGGAACGGGCATCCTTTCGATGTTCGCTTGCAAACGGGGCGCGCGCGGGGCGGTTTTTACTGAGATTGATCCTTTGGCTATTCCTTGCCTCAATGAAAATTTTGCCGTCAATGGCTGTGCCTCTCAGGTGATGGGGTATCTGGGTGGCTTGGAATGTATGCCTGGGAAGTGGCTGTTTGATGTCGTCGTCTGCAATATGATTCGTAGCGAGGTTTGGCCTTTACGCGCAGATATTGTGCGCTTGTTGCGTCCTGGTGCCGCTTTGGTGCTTTCCGGCCAGCTTTTGTTGACAGACAAACCGCTTATTTTAGAATGGTTTGCGCTGGCTGGTTTTGTTTTGGAACGAGAGCTTATCCGCAACGAGTGGTGGGCAGTATGCGCTCGCAAGACGAGTTGATTCCACCTTGTTTTCGACCTGCGCCTCCTGTTGCACCCGATGGCTTTGGACGAGTGGAGGGGCTAGTCGTGTTTTTTGCTGCCTTGCTGGCTTTGGGCACGTCCATTTGGGGCTTATGGGGCCATTGGCTTGTTTTGATCCTGTTTGCGTTGGGTTCAGGAACCTTCTCCATTTTGTATGCCACACGCCTTTGCCGACGCTGTGAAAAATCGTGTCCCTTTCGGGTGCCTGGCTCTTTCTGGAAAAGGAAAAGCCGCTCCAGTTCGGAACGGCCTGAATCAGAAGAAGAGGTTTCGGATTAGTGGGAACCAGGGCCCCCCATGGGCATCCCTTGGGGAGGGGGAGGCATTTTGCCTTTTCCTTGTCCGGCATCCTTTCCTTTTTCTTTGTCCGCTTTCGCATGTTCAGCTTCCGCTTTTTCGCGATCCGCTTTGCGTTGGGCTGTGATTTCTTGCAGTTTTTTGAGCTGTTCAGGACTTAAAAGACCGACCATAAAGGCCATTTCCTGCACCCGAGATTCCAACTGTTTAGAGCCGAAATCGAGCAGGGCGGCTTTTGCCTTGTCCGTTTTCGTTTTGTCCTTTTGGAGAATGGCGTTTTGCAGATCCTCCTCCAGTTTCCGCGAGACATCACGAGTTTTTTCGTTGGCTTTATGGCTTTTGTCCATGTAGGCCTTGAGCTTCGCTTGCTGGTCCATGCTGAGTCCAATTTCCAACTGGGTCGCTGGATCGAGGAACATCATTATCCCTGGCCCCCCCATTCCATGGCCCTGTGGTCCACCCATGCCGGGGCCCATTCCTGGAGCTCCACCGCCCGGGCCACCTTGTGGCCCACCCGGTCCCATCCCTCCATTCAGGGGGCAGGGAGGGGCCTTGCCACCATCAGCAGATGGCGGTGTAGGGGATTGATCAGCAAACACCAAGGCGGCACCCAACGCTAATGCAAGGGAACCCACAAGGAGCACTTTTTGTTTTTTTCCGAACATATTCACCTCCGAATCAACGGGAAAGATTAAGGTCTCTTCTTATGGGATGAAGATACAAGAGTCTGAATAGGGAGTGCATGGCTTTTTCGGCAAACCCCTTGTCTTTCTCTACGTTTCAGACCTACTGGAATTAAATTCTCCCCATGACATCCATTCCTTCTCGTCTCATTTATCTGCTTTTTGCCGTTTCTGGGGTTACGGGCCTAATTTACGAAGGGACTTGGGCGCGCTACCTGAAACTTTTTCTCG
>DATIQS010000508.1:0-13505 GCA_035470605.1 Fibrobacteraceae bacterium | reverse complement strand
CGTATGCGGACCCGCTTGTACGGTGGTGTGGCAGGGGAACGCGGAATCAATATTCCGCGCCCCTATGCCGATCGGAATTTGAGGCGTCCTATCCCTGAATTCAGGGATGCACAGCCCATGGGACCGCTCCTATATTCAACGCATTGTGAAACCCTGCGCCGGAAATCAGCGTTCCGATGCGAAAAAGGAGTGAAATCCATGAGTAGAAAAACATGTTTTTCCTTGTTGGCTGGATGTTTGTTTCCGGCCTTGGCTTTTGCGAACGAGTCGCCCACTGTGTCCGTGAACGACACTGTGGATATGCTCAGCGCAAAGCTTGTTCTTAATAGTTCCATCCTTTGCTATAACGACGACAGTACGACGGACGGGGAGCTGGTGTACACCCTCACGGCCACGCCGGGTGCCGGAACCCTGAGCCTCTCCGGCACGGATCTGAATGTAGGAGGCACCTTCACCCAGGCGGACATCGATTCCGGGTGGGTGTCTTTCAGTTACACGGGCTCTGCGGCGGCGCTGGACTCCTTTGCCTTCACCGTGAGCGACGGCAGCACTGACGCGGTCGCGGACACCTTCTACATGGACATCCGCCTGGTATTTTCTGGAGGACAGGGCGACCTGGAGCATCCCTGGGAGATATCCACCACGACCCAGCTGGACTCCGTCCGCAACCATCTGAGTGGTCGCTTCTCGCTGGTGGCCGACCTGGAGTTCACGGATGCGGACTTTGCCGAGGATGGAGCCTTCTACAACAGCGGTTCCGGCTGGAGGCCCATCGGGAAATCAGGAACTCCGTTCTACGGGTATTTCAATGGAAAGGGGCATTCGATTACTGGTCTGTATATCAACCGTTCCTCCACTAGCAATGTCGGCCTTTTCGGGTACATCAGCGGTGCCAGCAGCATCGACAGCCTCGGGCTAGTGAATTGCGATATTACGGGCTATAATAATGTCGGAGGACTTGTGGGACACAGCTACTCCTATACCACAGTGTACTATTGCTACGCCACAGGACGCGTTTCGGGAAATGGTTATGTCGGTGGGCTCGTGGGGAGTAATGACCACTACGCCAATGTGAGTAACTGTTATGCCACAGTGGATGTCTCGGGATCTACCTCTTATGTTGGGGGGCTCTTAGGGTACAATTTCTACTACTCCGTGGTATACTATAGCTATGCCACAGGCAATGTATCGGGGAATGCTTATGTCGGTGGGCTCGTGGGATACAACTACTTTATGTCCTCGGTGTACTATAGCTATGCCACAGGTGACGTTTCGGGATCCTCTTCTTTCGTAGGAGGACTCGTTGGATACAATCTCACCTCCACCACGGTGAGCTATTGCTACGCCACTGGAAGCGTTTCGGGGGGCGCCACCGTCGGAGGACTCGCGGGGCGTAATTACTCCGCCACGGTGAGCTACTGCCACTTTGACACAGAAACCAGCGGGCAAAGCGCAGGCATCGGCGAGGACAACTTCAGCCAGACAGTGACCGGCCTCACCACGGCGCAGATGAAACAGAGTGGCAACTTTACGGGCTGGGATTCCAGCACCGTGTGGGCCTTCCGCGCCGACAGCACATATCCGGCGTTGCGGGCCGTGGACAACGCCCCCTTCGCCTTCGCCGACACCCTGAACGGCTCCGTGTCCGCCCTGTTGGCCAACGACTTCGACTATGAAACACTGAAGGAAAACCTCGTGTACGAAATAGACAGCGTGTATTCGATCACCAACAGCAGCGCCTACTCCTCCCTTTCGGAGGCGTCCAACGGAGACAGCCTTCTGGTTCGCTACCGGATCGGGGAACAGCGGGAAGCCAAGGGGGACACCCTTTGGGGGAACCAGGCCTGGGACTGCCTGAAACTTGACAACACCGCCCCCGCAGTCGCCACGGATCTTGACACCAGCACGGCGGAAGACTTCGCGTTGACTCTCTCGCTTGATTGGATCGCCAACGATCCAGACGGCGATCCGTTGAGCTATTCCATGGTTGCTCGGTACGGCAGCGCCACAATTTCCAGGGACTCCTTGACGTACACCCCGGCTACGGACTGGTACGGAGAAGACACCGTGGAGGTGGTTGTCACGGACGGGAACCTCAGCGACACTGGTTTTGTCTACATCAGCGTCACCGCTGTCAACGACGCCCCGGTGCTAAGCGCGGTAACCGACACCAGCACATTGGAGGATGAGGCCATCACCCTCGTCTCTGCCTTGGTGAGTGGAAGCGATGTGGAGGACGACGCACTCACCCTGCTCGCCTTCGCCGGTACGAACTACAGCGTGAGCGACACGACCATCACGCCGGACGCGGACTACAGCGGCACGCTTGCGGTGCCGGTTGCGCTCTATGACGGCACGGACACCAGCAATGTGGACACCATCCATGTCGTGGTCACCGCAGTGAACGACGCCCCGGCCCTCACCGCCGTGGACACCGGGCTCTCCATGGTCCAGGGCGACACCCTTGCGCTGGACATGGACGACGTCACCGCCACGGACGTGGACAACGACGCGGGCGACCTGTCCCTGATCGTCTTCTCCGGTGACGACTACACCGTGGATGGATCGTCCATCACCGCTTCTTCCAGTTTCACGGGATCCCTGAGTGTCGCCGTGGCCGTGACCGACGGGCAGGATACCTCCAATGTGGACACCCTCTACGTCACAGTGACCCAGGCGGCATCCAGCAGTTCCAGCGAGGAATCCTCTTCCTCCACGACGTTCTCGTCCAGCAGCAGCTCCGAAGGCTCTACCTTCATTGTGGCTGGCGCGAACAGCCTAAGCGCGCAACTGAATATCCGCTCGGTCTCTGGTTCCTTGGACATTTCCTACACCATTTCCCACAGCGGGAGTGTGGACATCGCGTTCTACAACGTGCTGGGCATGAAGGCGCATGAGTTGCATCAGGGTCCGCAAGCGGCGGGTTCGCACACAGCCTTTGAGAGGAAGGCCCTGCCCACCGGACGCTACATCGCGGTGCTGCGGGTGGATGGCGCCACACAGGACAGACGTTCGCTGCTAATCAGGTAGCACGACGCGCATTCCGCAAAGCGCCATACTGAGAACAGAGTGCAAAATGGTCATTCCCGCGCAGGCGGGAATTTTTTTATTTGTAGGGCTCCTCTAAAAATTAGCTTTGAGGCCATTTCGAGCGAGATTGATGCAATCCAAGAAAAAACAGGCAAAACGACCGGCTGAGCAACCACTTGCGGCTGTGCCGCTTCGTGGGGTGCTGTCCTCTATGAGGAACGCCTACTTGGAGTAGGTTGAGGACGGATTTGTCTGTTTTGATGATATCTCCGTCCTGATATGCCAGTTAGGCTTTAGCCGTTACTGGCACAGATCCTCAGCTGAGGAAAGCTTTGCTTAGTTACGGAGACATATACTCCACTGAGTACGCAGGAGTGCGCAATCGTAGCCGGAATGAGCCAAACGGGAATTTTTAGAGGTGCCCTGTAAGCGAAAATCAGCCAGAGATGTTGTTCGTAACGACCTGAGTATTGAAAGTGGAGAGCCGCAACACAACAGTTGCGAAAACGGGATATCGTGCCCTATTCGCTATGACGTCTGCGTTGCTGGGCGTCAAAAAGCCAAAGCAGGGATTTATTGCAATAGAACATGACGGACTTTAGCCTAGTTGTCGTTCCAAGCGTTCACTCGAGCTGAGTCCTGAAATTCGCAGTGGCGAGGTACAGATTTATGGCCCTTTCTTCTCCGGCACCGTGATCAGGCCCAGGGACACTGGAGCACCGGTAGTGTCCAGGTATGCTTCCAGAAACATAGAGGTAGACAAAGGAAGAATGCGTAGATCAAGGAGGGTCCCCCCTTTATGGACAGACTTGCCACCGAAAAGCCCCCAGAACGGCTGAAACACAAAAGCGTCGCTTTGTGGGTCCAGCAACCAACGTGTGGTTCCATCCTGACTTTGTACGTATTTGCAGCGTTCCGTTGCCTCATCACAATAGAGGGAGGCCTCATCAGAATAACGCTGATTCCACTCGCGGTTAAAGGCGCAACTGTGAACCACACGGCCACCGTTCATGTCGGGATTTAGGTAATCGTTTAAAGCCGCTAGATCCATTTGGATCGACTTTACTTGTTCCCATACATCAAGCAGGATTGCATAAGCTTCAATATCCGTGGGGCATCCCCCGCTGACTTTCACCTCACGATGAGTCTTCAGGATTTTCGTTTGCAGATCGGGATCAAGCACTTGGGGAATATGGCTCGCTTTGATTTCTTCCAGCACTTTTTTGGGTGGAACCTCCACCACCTGATCGCCCTTTCGCACCTTGTATCCGAGCTCGCTTTTGACATACTCCAGACACTGCTGCACGTGGATGGGGACAGTATTCGAACTTCCAGAGACGAAATCCACCCCCATGCGCACTGACCAAAGATCGGCCCCTTGTGTATGAGACGTGTCAATCTCACAATATTGTTCCTCCCGCAAACCGTCGATGTATTCTACCTCCACCTTCAACTTCGTTACCATCTCGCCTAGTTTGTCCAAACGTTCAATAGACCATAGCTTTGGATTGCTACGAATGAGCTCTTCAAAGGCGCGATCACCATCCAAGGCAGGAAGCAACGAATCTGCCTTGGCGTTCTTTTCCAGGAGAAGCCTGGAATAGTGGGTGTGGATGTCAGGGCTTGAGAAAAGGGACCACTCGCCCCCCCAGGAAAGGCCGGCAAATAGAATCAAAAGGAATACAGGCATGGGGGTAAGATACAAAGACGCCCGTTCTAAAAGAGGATCAGGTCTTCCCAGAAGATGGTTGTCAACATCACTGATTTTGCATTGATGTCATATCCGAAAAATACGCCACCTAACTGGAATCCAACCTCTGTCTGCCGGAAGATGTTCCGAAGCGTGAGACCTATATGATCGGCGAAAAAGAATGTCGACCCGATGTTGATAAAGTCTTTCATCCAAATTTCGCGAATTCCCTCTCCATTGCCGATTTGTAGATGATTCCATTGGCTGTAGAAATACCCCATGCCTGACATGAACAGAAGCCAACGGGGATTCACGGCGTACGAAGCCTCCCACCCCAACATTGGCTGATTGAACGAATATTTATCATCGCCATCATCCACGTCATAGTGGATCATATAGCTCTTGGCTTTCAGGTTTTTTCGGTTATAGGAATCAGAATACAATTGATAGGTGGCCGCGCCGCCCCAAAACATATAGTTCCAGCTCTTGTGGAAAAGAAGCGAGGCGCGGAAGCGGTTGCCAGCGATGTAGGAAACCGATGGCGAATAGCCAATCCCATCCGCAGAGAAATCCAAACCAAACCAAAGAATATCCCAATGACGGCCAAAATTTGGATCTGTCATGCCATAATAGGTCCGGGCAATAATGGGTGTCTGCGTAAAGGAGGCCAATCTCAAGTTATTCCCCATGGCATAGGGCTGAAAAGCGCCCGTATCGCGCAGAAGCCGCGCATAGTCCAAAGAGTCTTGGCAGTGGTTTATGTTGGAGCTGGCCGGGCATAGGGACTGGCTCTTGTTCCGAAACTGGTTGCGGTAAACGGTGACCGAATCGGGGAATTCCTTGGCATCAAATGTATGGGCGATCCAGAGATTGACATCGGAATAATAGGCGAGCAAGGTATCCAACTGAAGGGCCTTATGAAATGCAGCCCTGGCTTTTGGGGACTGTTGCGCACGATAGAGGCTGACTCCATTCAAGTAATGGTTGAATGCCCTGGAGCGCATCAAAGATGGGACGTCGGGAGCTGGCGTTTGCATCATGGAAACAGTGTCTTTGTTTTGAATGGCGACATAGACCATCCACTGCAGGGAGTCTGCGCTGAAATGCTTGCGCACAATATTTCCCGACCCATCCCGCAACACTTCCCAATCCTGCAAATTTTTCGAAGCAGCAGAGGACTCTTTGGTTGC
Organism: Fibrobacteraceae bacterium; assembly: GCA_035470605.1. Taxonomy (GTDB): domain Bacteria; phylum Fibrobacterota; class Fibrobacteria; order Fibrobacterales; family Fibrobacteraceae; genus CAIRAY01. The sequence goes on along the minus strand of DATIQS010000508.1, from coordinate 7,595 downwards.
CTTATAAAGTTGGTGTATAGAATCGTAGGCGATGCGCAATGCCATTTTAGGAGAAATCCAAGTGTCACGATTGGATCGATCAATCCGATACAAGCCAGCCGTGACCTGGTAGCAGGAACTTCCCAAGAAGCTAGGCTGTGTTTCCTCCTGAATTACAACAAGATTGGCTCCTTGTCGGTGGGCTTCTTCCCGTAATTTTTTTTCTACCTCATCTTGCCCACAAAAGAAGCTAAAGCCTTTATCGTAGATTTTGGTTGTGCCTACGCATGTCAGTCCACCTGCGACATGCGTTGTTCCTTTGATAATAGACACCGGAATGGTTGAATCGGCTTGTGGTGCTTCGGGTGCGTAATCAATGCGTTTTATCCCAGGAGCGCAGCCCCATAGGAACAAAGAGCATAAGATCCAGCCCCCCTTGACCTTCATTCCCTATTCCTTACACACGATGAGCGCCGCGATCACTCCGGGGATCCAGCCGAAGAGGGTCAGCACGGTCACCAGCAACAAAGAGCCACAACCCTTATCGATCACCGCCAGGGGAGGGAACAGCAGGCAGAGCAATACACGCCAAAGACTCATGAGTGGCCTATTTGCTTTAGCTGGTCGTAGGTGTAAATGCCAGAACGATGCCCATCGGTAAAGCTGATGCCCAAGGCATAGCGACCGACGGTATAGACGTTGAGGACCTGTACATCGGCGGAGATGCTCGCCGGGTCGAGTAGGGGCTCGCCCGTCCATTCATCCACACAAGAGGCGCAAGGGCAATGCAAGCGTAAATGGTGCGGAGTAAACAGTTGCCAGACGCCATCGGACCAACCCAGGGCAAACTGGCCATTTGGGGTGCGGCCCACAGACTGCGCCACAGCGGCGGCGGAAGGCTGGGACACGGAATTCGGCGGCACGGGCATCACCGGAAGTTCTTCAAAGGCCTGGCTAAAGCTCCCCAAGCCACCTGCGGAAACGGCGCGCACCTCCAGTTGCGAAACCACCTGGCCCGCGATATCCATAAAGGCTCTCGCCGACGCGGAATTCGGAGCGCTGTACACCACAGGGCGACCAGCATCACCAGAGTCCGCCACCCCAGGTTCCAACGGAACTCCACCCAGGAAGTCCAATTTTAATTCCTCTGCGGTGCGCTTCCCTCCACCTTGCCGGAAAATGTAGTGGTGCTTACCGCACTGGTCACAGATAAAGTAACTCATGTTTTCCACTACGCCGAGCACCGGCACCGCGACCGCGCGGAACATGGCAAGTCCTTTGCGCACATCCGCGAGCGCCACATTCTGCGGCGTCGTCACCACCACAGCGCCGGAAATAGGACAGTTCTGCGTAAGGGTCAACTGGATGTCGCCGGTTCCTGGAGGAAAATCGATGAGCAGGTAATCCAGGCGTCCCCAGTGCACGCGGTGCAAAAAGTTCTGGATCATCTGGGTGGCCATGGGACCACGCCAAATGGTTGCCTTGTTGGGGTCGGAAAACATCGCCATGGACACGATTTGAATGCCCGCCACCGAGACCGGAACCAGGGTATTGTCCTCGCGCACCTCGGGATTGTCCTGCACCCCGAACATCATCACCATGGAAGGCCCGTAGATGTCCGCATCAAGCACCCCCACCCGCGCGCCCGCAAGCGCCAAGGACATGGCGAGATTTGCGGTAACCGTGGATTTCCCCACGCCACCCTTGCCGGACGCCACAGCGATGATATGACGCACGTCCTTCAGAAGCGATCCATTGCCCAGAGGAGAAACCGGAATTTCCTTTGCCTTCAGATCGACCTGCACCGCCGTCACGCCGGGCAGTTTTCCCAGCAGGGAGCGGCATTGGGACACAAACTGGTCCTTGACCGGACAGGCCGGGGTGGTCAAGACCAAATCAAAATGAATGACTCCAGCCTCGGAAATCGTCAAATTCTGTACAAAGCCAAGTTCGACGATGTTGCGGTGAAAATCGGGATCCTCAATGGCCTGGAGAGTTTCCAGGACTTGATCGGAAGTAGGAAGTGATGGACTCATGCCCTCAATGTAGAATCTTGGGCTGACCTATTCCTCCGCATCACCGCAGAGGTCGTCGGAATAAGATGCGTCATAGACGTAATAGGAATAAGCACCTTTGACATCTGATGAGGAACAAGTGTCCACATATCCGCTGGGACACTCCGCCAGTGAAGCAACCGACACTCCGCTTCCTAGACTTTCCTGCAATGAAGTTTGGAGCGCGTCGCAAGACTCCACGCCAAAGGATTCCGAGGCGACACAGAAAAATGTGTTCCCATCAATTTGAGCCTGACAAGCACCTCCAGTGCTTGATGCGCTAGACACACTCGATGAGCTGGATAGTCCAGAGGTGTTCGAAGTCCCATCATCACACCCAAGCAAGGCCAATGCGCTGAAAATAGTCAAACCCCCAATCAACCCGTTTTTCATATAACCTCGTCTAAAGCAATTATCGAACGATAATAAAATCATCCCGGCAAACTAGGCAAACCAATCTTGGTTGCAGCCCGAACCAGCTCCTTGTTGCAAGAAGCCAGTGGCACATTATACCGTTGTGCAAGCTCCAGGTATGCGGCGTCCTCCAGATTCAACGAATGCTCCTGAGCAAGTTGCCAAGTACGCAACCAGGCCTGGGCGCTGGTTTCAGAGTCAACCAGTGGCAACAAAGCATCGAGTAATTGCAAAAATTGGGAACGGTCTGTCGCGGAAATTCGGCGATGGCGCTCCGCCTCAAGGAGTTGTTGGCCTACTTGGAGACGCCAATGGGCTGGAACCAGGGCATCACGAGAACGCAAGGTCTCCACCGTTTGCAACACGGTAGCGTCGATACGGTCCTCGAAACAGAGCCCCAGCGCGATAGTGGTATCAAAAACCAAGGCATTCATCCGAATTTTCTCCCTTGTCCGAATCGCACCAGAACATCCAACGCGTTCAGGCGTGTTGGGCGTGCGGGATTTGTCAACGGAGCTAGGCGCGCCACAGCAACTCCATGCCGCGTGATCAAAATTTCATCACCCCGTTCCACCTGATCCACCAAAGCGGATAAGCGCGTTTTTGCCTCAAATAAGCCTACTTCTGTCATCAGCTTTTCCAATTAAACCAGTCTTAAACTAGTTTAAGTGTTGGAGATTGTCCAACCAATCTTTACAGACAAGCGGTCTTTGTTAGATTTGTCCCCCTAGTTCAGCAAAAGAGGCTTTCATGTATTGCATCGTCGAAACTGGTGGATTCCAGTTCAAATTCGAGCCGGGCCAGCTGGTCAAGCTCCCCTCCGTCGAAGCGACGGTTGGCTCCGATCTTGAGTTGGATAATGTCCTTCTTGTCTCCAACGGTCAGGATGTGTCCGTAGGCACCCCTACCGTGGAAGGAGCGAAAGTCAAGGTCGAAGTCATTCGCCATGATCGTACAGATAAGGTGGTTTTCTTCAAGAAAAAGCGTCGTACACGCTATGAAAAGAAAGGAACTCACCGTCAAGGGTTTACCGAAGTTTTGGTGAAGGAAGTTCTCCTGGGCTCCTCGAACCAAAAGGTTGACGAAAAGGTCATCGTCCGCAATCGCGCTCGTGCAGTCGCCCTGGCCAAGGCCAAGGAAATCAAACCCAAGCTCACCCGTAAGCAAAAGATTGCTGCAGGTCTTCCCAAACCCGCCAAGGTGAAGAAAAACAGCCTGCGCAAGTCCAGTAAGGAGGCCTAAACCATGGCACATAAGAAGGGACAAGGCTCTGTAAAAAACGGTCGCGATTCACAACCAAAATATCGCGGTGTCAAAAAATTTGGTGGCGAGGTTGTTCGCGCAGGAAACATTCTGGTCCGTCAGAAGGGAACAAAATTCCATAAGGGAACCAATGTCGGAATTGGGAATGATTTCACTTTGTTCGCCCTGATTGACGGCGTTGTGAAATTTGAGCGCAAGAATCGGGACCGCCAAAAGGTATCCGTGTATCCTCAATCCACCTGATTTATTCCGAATTTTTCAAAAACCAGCTCTCTTGTGGGGCTGGTTCTTTGCTTTCTCCAGAAGTGCAGCCGGGTTTGTAAATTTCAGTTTATGAAACAAACCCTCTGGCTCGCGTTGGCCTTTTTTCTACTCTGTTCTTGCGACGATGAGCGAACTCGATTTCGCATTGTTCTTGGGAAACCATACGCTCTTCGGCAGATGCCTGATTCCACCTACTTGGCCAGCATGGATTCCTTAGATCACGCCGAGGTGCTAAAGCCGCAAAAAGTCAAACCCGAAGTGACAGTCTCCCCATTTTTGCAGTCGCAATTTTCTCAAGTAGCAAAGGAATCCGCGCAGAAATCCAAGGCACAAAAGAACGAATCTGAAATGCAGCATACGGATGCCACGCTGGGTCAACATGAAGAGGCTTTTGCGGAACGTTTTCAGAAGGCCATGGACAAACTGCTTGCAGAACCAGACAACGCCAAACTTTACCGAGAGGTCAACGTAAAACAAGGTGAGGATTGGTTGCAATTGCTTAACCGCATTTACGGAGCAAAGGCAAACCAACTTCCAATGTTTGTCGTCAAAAATCAGCTTCAGTCGTTGAACGGTAGCGCTCCAGAGGCAGGTCAAACCATACGGTTGCCGCAATTGTAAAGGAACGAAACCATTGCGAGCGAGATTGATCCTAACGGCTGCCGTTGAATACAAAGAAAACATCTACCAGTAGCAGCGAACGCTGAACAGGCATATCAGGAGGGATAGAGACGGCCTAAGATTATGGAGAGTCAGGAATTGTTGGACGCATCCCTGCCCTCACCCTTCGCATAGGACAATGGGAGTTTCCCCGTTTGGGCTGTCCCTTTCACACTACCCGTAGGCCCCTTCCTCATAGAGGATAGCACCCGGCTAACAGGCAGTTGCTCGATCGGTCCATGCCCACTACAGGCGCTTCAACACGACTACGAACCGATCTACCACAATCTCCCGCATTCCTACTTTCGGCCTAACGGGATTTCCACTTGTGCCTTTCGGTTTCCATCGGGAGATTGCTTCACCAGTTCCGTGACAAAGCCTCTTTGCAGTTCCTGCCGTCTTTATGCCGGATGTGGTGCGCTTCGCTATGTCCAGTCAGCAATTCCGCACTTGTCCCCAGGTGGACTTGATGGGAACGCCCGGCTTTAGCTGGTTGCGATCCCATATCCACGTTGTGGAAAGGAACCTTGGTTTTCACATCGTCGAATGATTACGGCACCTCGCGGACGGTTCACTTTCATGTTCAACATCCTGTTGGACACCCTGCGGGCATGCACAAAGTGCATGTGCCTCTCCACCATCCTTGGGGCTACGTGGTGGTTCAGCTCCTGCAAAGTCACCTGATGCGTTTCTTGTAATAGTGGCCGCTTCGCTTTAGCGAACTGCGGAAACTTATACACCACTGTGTAGACCGCACCTTTTCCCTATCCGCTCAACACCTCATCCGTTGGGATGAAGCGCCGTAGGGTGGTTTAAGAAGTTCTTCTGGCTGAATTCTCCTTGATGGGCCTGCCATCATCTTTGTCATAGCAAGAGCGATTTGAGCTACGGACTGGTGTGCCTGATATGCCCGTTCAAGCTTCGCTTGATTACGGGCACATATACACTTTGTCGTACAGACTCGCTTCGTTCGTCTGGTCACACTCAGTCCTTGGTGCACCGAAGCGAGGACCCGAGGGACTTGCCGTTGTAGTTCGCGTAGAGGTCCGCGATGCCGTAGTAGAGGTAGCGGCTCCGCGCGTACGCTGCGCTGTACTCCGAGGCGGACCAGAAGAAGGCGAAGTAGCCCTGAATGACCCAGTCGCCATCGTTGTAGCGGTAGCCCGCAGGCAGGGCGGAGAACCCGGAGGCATCCGAACCGTTACCACTGCTAGCCCACCCGCTGGTGGTCTTCAAAAAATACCCTGCCGTATCTGAACCACCCAGATAATTCGCCAGGGTGCTCCACTCCGTGTTGGTGGGCACATGCCAGCCCGAGGGGCAAAGCCCCTGGTGGTCCACCGTGTCGCTCGAGCCCCAGGTGGTGGTCAGGTAGCCCTCGTCGATGTCCATTGCATCCGTCCAGTTGTAGAAGCGGCCATAGGTGTCACAGGTGGTAGAATCCGAATGGTCCGTGGTATCAGTACCACCCACCCCGTAGCACCAGCCTTTGGTGTAGGCGCGGACGCCACCACTCCCCCCGGAATAGTTCAGATTCTCCGCCATCCAGGTCTGGGTGCCGATCACCACGGTGTTGTAGGTCTGCCCGTCGCGGGAGTCGCTCAATGTCCCATAGAAAATTGCACTGGTCACCGACGAGGAGGATACCATGACGGACGAGGAAATCGCACTGGTCACCGATGAGGAGGATGCCGTGACGGACGAGGAAATTGCACTGGTTACCGATGAGGAGGATACCGTGACGGACGAGGAAAATACTGAGGAAGACAAGGCTTTGCTAGACGATGACGCCCCCGTACTGGAACGAACATCATTGGATGAAGCTTCTCCGCTCGAAGTTGCTACGCTACTGCTTACAACCGAAGATTCATCGTCGTGGGAGCTGGAAGAGTCGTCGCAACCGATCATCAGGGAACAGGCGACCAGAGCGGTCAGCCAAATCGGAAAATGAGAATTCATGAAGGTTTCTCCGTTGCAATAAGTTGGGTGGGGAGAATATAGGCTTTTACGGGAAGAAGAACGGAAAGCGGAAAAGGGAAATAACGTGGATCGGTACGCTTTTCGCGGCACGTCGCGTTGCGTGTAGAGCAGTCGTGCCGAGTCACCATGTCGTGCTGAACGCAGAGACGTCGTTCCGCGATACACCCTGGTCGCTCAACCGCGAAACCCATGCTGGACGAGACGCAGAAACAACACGTCTAGCGGAAAATATTGAAATGAAAACGGGGAAAATAAACGTGGATCGGTACGCTTTTCGCGGCACGTCGCGTTGCGTGTAGAGCAGTCGTGCCGAGTCACCATGTCGTGCTGAACGCACAGTCGTCTCGCTACGATTCACCCGGTCGCTCGACCGCGAACTTCGTGCCAGGCATGGATTTCGCGCATATCGCGCTAAGTTAGCCATATCGCGTTGCGTGCAAAGCAGTCGTGCCAAGTCAAACACCTCGTGTTGAATTCACCGCATACCGGCGGCAAAGTTACGAGGATTTCCCTCCAAAAAATTGCGACCCGGCACTACGTGCCGGGATAAGCGCTACGCGCAATACACGCCCTTGCTTCGCTAGGGCGATCAAAAAATGGATATTCGCTTCGCTCATTGCCATTTTTTGAAAGTCAGTCCTTGGTGCACCGAAGCGAAAACCCGTCGCCCTTGCTGCCGTAGTTCGCGTCGAGGTCCGCGCCGAGGTAGTAAAGGCTGCGGCTCCGCGCGTACGTTGCGCTGATCTCCGAGGCGGACCAGAAGCCGGCGTAGTTGCCCTGATTGTACCAGACGCCATTGTAGTAGCGGTAGCCCGCAGGCAGGGCGGAGAACCCATAGGCGTCCGAACCATTGCCACTGTTATACCATCCGCTGGTGCTCTTCAAAAAATACCCCGCCGTGTCGGAACCGCCCAGGTAGGTGGCCAGGGTGTTCCACTCCGTGTTGGTGGGCACATGCCAACCCGAGGGGCAAAGCCCCTG
>DATIQS010000507.1:0-6504 GCA_035470605.1 Fibrobacteraceae bacterium | reverse complement strand
AGACCCCGACTGCACCTTCTTTCTGAGTTCCAATGCCGGAAGCACCGGCCTCAATTTGCAGGCGGCAAACACAGTGGTGAATGTGGATTTGCCCTGGAACCCTGCGGTCCTGGAGCAGCGGATTGGTCGTGCTCACCGCATGGGCCAAAAACGCCCGGTGCACGTATATCTGCTCGTAACGACGAATACCTTGGAAGAAGGCATGTTAGACACGTTGGGCACCAAAAGCGAGCTGTCTCGGGCAGCGCTCGATTTCGATAGCAAAGTCGCCACCGTCCAACTGAAACGATCCAGCGAAGACCTCAAGGCGCGCCTGGAACGTATCCTCCCCAAGGCCCCGGCCCCTGAAGACAAGAGTCAAGCAGAGAACGCTCGCCGCGAAGCCCTTGCCCTGACCGCAGAACAGTCGGAAATTTACACGCGTTCCACTGGGCAAATCCTGATGGCGGCCACATCTCTTTTGGTCCAGACGCAACCCGCCACTCATGGGGATCCACAGACGAGCCAACAAATTCAAACGGCCTTGTTTGCCGGTGCGGAGCGCAATCCCGATGGCTCTTTATCGTTGCAGGTGCGCCTACCGGATGAAAAGGCATTACAGAATTTAGCAGACAACATTGCGGCGTTGTTAGCGCTGGGAACTAATGCTCGACGAGATCCGCAAAATTGCTGAATTAGAGGATGAAACAGCAACAGCTCCCGTGCACTGGAATACCGAGAAATATGGCAACCCTGTATGACGACCTGCTCGCCAAGGTCGCCAATAGCCCCTGAACGCCCGCTCAATCATGGTTCTATGCGATAGGGATTGGAGCCACGCAGAAGGGCCCCCTCTCTTCTCTGTAGAGCTTAAGGTTCCAGGAGCGGATAGAATGTTGTGAATTCGCCTGATGGTAGCATTGTCAAAAGGCGAAATAACGTACATCAGATGTGTGGGTGTGGCTCATCTACAACAAAGTCATATTGGCGGAAAAATAAGTCGAAGCGCTTTGTCTTTACGTTGTTCAGATAAAGCTGTCTTTCTTCATCGGAATAGCTGTAGGAATATCGACCAGAGCGGGAATTGATATGCCACTTGCCGTCCTTATACTCCAGTTCTCCAGCAATCCTTGCTGGAGCTCCCTGTGTCAGAGTCGGATGTCCGCCAAAGTCGTCCAGCTCATTCAATGATTCCTGCCCAAAAACAAGCCCTCCATCCTGATTGATAGCCCAAATGTACTTGATGCCCTGCGTTAGTAGAACATCTGGATCCGTGCTATATAAGACCCAGGCCTCCTGATCGCGAATGGTGTCTTGTTCCCGTTCTCGACTTTTAATATACGGCGGGCATTTGGTCATCCCAAACTGACCATCCAAAGTCTCGGTATAGGTCTTTTTATGCGAGTAATAGGCGATCATTCCCCACAGATGATCCCGGGCCACACCCTCAAAATCGTTCTGATTTCTGAAATGGGCCCTTTGTTTCACACAGTAGTCGCTGAAACTGTCAAAAATTGTACGGACCTTTGTGTCATACAGAATCGTTTCGAGAAAAACATCACCTTGCGGAATGTCCGTTGCATCGAACAGAAATTCAAATAGGAGGCCCTTTTCATCAGAAACCCGGGAAGACCAGATATACTTGGGGAAACACCGGGTCAGGCAGGATTCTTTAGACGGGGAAAGGATTGTAGAACCCAGCAGCCTTTTTTTGACGGCATTCACTTCCTGAATGGAAATATCCCATTCCCAATCGGAAATGAATTTTTTCAGAAGGTCTTTCTCTTCTGGGGTATACCTAGACTGCTCAGACTGATCATCCTTAGACTGATCGTCAATAATGTTTTCAATGCGGCGAACAAAGCTGGAACAGGTTTCCCGTATTCGGGTGTAGTGAATGCGAATTTTATGATATAACCCCAGCACAAGATCTGCTGGCTGATAGGATTCCTCATTAAACGTTATGTCAGCCGCAACAGGATTGTCTATCCCTAGTTCCCATTGGTTGTTTTTGAATTTCAACCGGGCGAATGGACCAGTCCGATCATCGTGGATGTATAACTTTGAAATCCGGTGTGCTTTGAGATGGAACGTATGATTTGGATTGTTGTGCTGAACTGTTTCATCGAGTCCAAAACCAAGAATCGTTACCGCGTGTTCCCCTTTGGGGGTCGTTTTTTCTGTGACAGAAACCCCCATCAATACGGGTTGATCTCCTGAACAATAGGCATAAATATGTTCAACGAGATCGGAATAGTCCGAAATATCTCCTGTACTTTTTCGGCTTGTCGCAATCAGTCGAGGTTCCAGCCCGCGCATTCGGATGGTGCGGCACATCATTTCAGCGGTCAATCCCCCATTGGGGAACTGCGCATCCATCCCCGAATCTTCTGGATAGGCTGATTTGGTAATCGTGATCGCTGAAGGCCGTTGCTGGTAGCTAATGCATTTATGGGCATGAAAGAAAGTCCACAAGGCACTGGTCGCGCAAGCGGAAAGAACGCGGTCTTGTTCTTGAAAAGCCACCGAATGAATGGACAGCTTGATGCCATAAAGATTGGCCTCATAAGCACGTTGAATCAAAAAAGATCGATTGCCATTCCCTAACCTTTCATAGGGACGAAGGCAGGCTCTCGCAATAAAAGTACAGGGAATTGGCCGGATAACGACAAAGCCGAGATAAGCTTCATTTAACTTTTTTTGTTTTTCATCAGAGATCCCTTGGGAAAGGAATTCTCGGAGTTGAAGGGAATCGATGGTTTCTTTCTCAAAAAAGTGAAAACGAATGCATTCTTTGGGGTATTGCCGAAAGCAGCGAATAAAATATTGGGAATGATCCTCCAGATAATGCTGATCCACATATCCATGTTCCACCAGCACACGTAAATGAGAGGGCTTGGTGGAATCCTGATTTGGCTCCCAGTATTGAAGGTAATTATTCAGATAATTGATCTGACGCTTCTGACGGACCTGATTGAAAGGAGTCCCAGTAACGCGTTCGATATGGAGGCACAAGGCATCAACAGAATAAGGGAAAGCCTCGTACGGAGACTGCATATTTACAGCGTGTATTGTTTCCGAAGTTGTTTCTGCGAAGCGATGGCGGCCTCCCGCTCCTGCCGCTCAAAGGATTCCTGCTCTTGACGGATAGAGGTATTCACGGCCTTCCAAAACGATTCGCTATACTGTGCATTGCCAAAACGGGAAAGCACGTCGTCCAGCTGGTTTGTTTTTGATGCTTGCATTACCGTCCCTCATGTCAAGCGTTATAACCGAAACAGGAAGGCCTAACTTAGTAAAAAAGAGCAAGTTGGGCCGTGCTTGATTCAAAATAGCACAAATATCAACCTGATGCCAGCGGAATAGCTCCTCTGCAGTCCAACTCGGAAGAGTCGTTTATCGCTCCTTCCGCACCCCCTTGAATGGCGCCCCATTCTGCTTGACGTCCATAAAACGCCCATCGGGGCCTCGTTTGATCCATTGCTCGGTATGAGGATTGTAGGTTTGGGATCTTTCGCGCACAGCGCCATTGCGGTGATTGTCTCCACGGGGAGGGTTTGTTGCCATAAAAGCTCCTTTGCTGATGTTTATGGTTCCTTCTATACAAGCAGAAAGCATGCCAAAGTTTTTTATTTGGAATAAGATTTATTATCTTCCCTTTATGGATAGGTTCTTGTTCGCATGGATCGGCAGGACGGACTTGAGAGCCCACCGCGACCCGGCAGTGGGGTTGGGTCCCATTGCCCAGGCGGTCCAATGTGGGAACTATGCGGCAGTGCATCTTCTCACAGATTATCCGCAATCGGACTGGAAACCCTACACGGAATGGTTACAAGCGCAGACTGGAACTCAACCTGTTGTTCATGAGGTTCAACTGGCTGGGCCTACCGATTTTTCCAGTATCTACAGCGCCGTGCGCATGGTCCTTTCCAGTGCGGATTTCCAGGGGAAATTACCCTGCGAGCGCGTTTTCCATCTCAGTCCGGGCACCCCGGCTATGGCTGCGGTCTGGATTCTGGCGTCAAAGTCACGGTTTCCGGCAAAATTGATCGAATCCAGCAGGGAACAAGGGGTTCGAGAAGTTGAAATACCCTTTGATGTGGCGGCGGAATTTCTTCCCGACCTGTTTACGGAGCACGATCAACGCCTGGAAAACCTGACGGCAGAAGGTCCCGCCACTACGGTTGCCTTTTCCGCGATTCTCCATCGCAGTTCCGTGATGAAACGCCTGCTTGCCAGGGCCCAGAAAGTGGCTTTGCGCTCTGTTCCGGTGCTGATTGAAGGGGAATCGGGAACGGGCAAGGAATTACTCGCACGAGCTATCCATAGCGCCGGACCGCGCAAAAATCAGCCCTTTATCGCCGTAAACTGCGGAGCGATTCCTAATGATCTGGTAGAGGCGGAATTCTTTGGCTATGAGAAGGGTGCTTTTACAGGGGCGAATGCTCAACGGGCCGGGCATTTTGAGAAAGCGGATGGCGGAACGCTTTTTCTGGATGAAATCGGGGATTTGCCTTTGTCCGTCCAGGTTAAACTCTTGCGTGTGTTTCAGGAAAACGAGGTAACACGCATCGGATCTTCCCGACCGATTCCAATCCATGTGCGCTTGATTGCAGCCACCCATCGCGATATGGCGCAAGAAGTCGCTGATGGGCGCTTTCGTGAGGATTTGTTTTACCGCATTGCTGTGGCAATTCTCAAGGTCCCTCCACTGCGGAAACGGGAAGGTGATGTCAGCCTTTTAGTCGAGCAACTCCTGGAAAAGGTCAATACGGAGAATCAGGAGGATCCCGGCTATCAACATAAGAAACTTTCTGTTAAAGCAAAAAATCTTCTCTTACAGCGCGACTGGCCCGGGAATGTGCGGGAACTATTCAACACCCTGCGCCGGGCGGCCCTCTGGTCAAACACCACCACCATCAGTGCCGACGACATTACCGAAAGCCTGATTCAAATGCCCCCATCGACAGCCAGGCATGAAATCCTGAACCGTTCTCTGGACAACGGGATCGATCTGCCGGATCTGCTGGCTCAAGTGGCAAAGCATTATCTGGAACGCGCGCTCCGAGATAGCAATGGACAGAAGACGCGAGCGGCTAATTTGCTGGGTCTGGGAAGCTACCAGACCCTGGGGAACTGGATGGCAAAATATGGAGTAAAGGGCTGAAATGGTATTTTGCAATGCACAACACTTCGGCACAAGGTTTGCAATGAAACACGTTTATGTTCGAGGATTTCACCATGTCGCGCAATGAGAAAGCAACCTGCCGGGAGCTGATTGAACCCGCTTTGCGCAACTTGGGTTGGACATGGGATGCGCAGATGCGGATCGGGCCGGGTCGGGTGAATATGACAGGCGAGCGCATGTACGACGAAACTCAGGCGATTATCGCTGACTATCTATTGCGCTATCAGGGAATTCCCCTGGCGATCCTGGAAGCCAAAGCGGAAAGCGAAGACGCGGCAGACGGAATTCAACAGAGCCAACGTTACGCACAACGACTGGATTTGCGTTTTGCCCTGGCCAGCAACGGTCGGGAGTGGTTCCTTGCGGATCGAAATTCTGGAGAACTGGAACGCCTTTCGCAGGCGCCGGAACCCGCAGAAATTTTGCAACGCATGGGTCAGAAACCGGGGAACAAATGGGAACGAGCATTTGAAGCGCCCTGGTTCGTCGATCAGATTACCCGGAAACATGTCCGGCCTTATCAGGAAATCGCTATTGCGAAAACCCTGTTGCATTTCGGTCAGGGACATTCACGGGCCCTGTTATTGATGGCAACCGGAACCGGAAAAACGATGACCGTGTTCCAGCTGGTCTGGAAGCTCTTTCAAAGCGACAGTCTGCCCCGGGGGCACGTGCTTTTCCTTACGGACCGGAATAGTCTCAAAGACCAGGCATACCGGGCCTTTTCTGCATTCAGTGCCGATGAACGGGTGGTGATTGACAAAGCCTGTGTTGCGGAACAGCGACATTCCGTGGGGAAGGTCTTCTTTACGAATTACCAGAATCTGGACGAGGAACTGGAGGGTAAAAAAGTATATCAGCATTTTGCTGCGGACTTTTTTGATCTGGTGGTTGTGGATGAATGCCACCGCTCTGGTTTCGGCGACTGGTTCGGTGTTCTGGAGCATTTCCATTCAGCTTACCAGCTGGGGCTCACGGCCACCCCTCGAGAACTCGACGATGCCAAGCGAATCCTGACCGATGAAGAAAAACGTCGCGATACCTTTGCCTACTTCGGAGAGCCAATTTTTACCTATACGCTGCGTCAGGCGATTGAAGATGGTTATCTGGTGCCCTATCTCCTGGAAGAACGAATCACCAATCTTGACAAGGAGGGCTATACCGCAACCGATGGCGCCGTGTATACCACAGAGACCTTTGAACGCGAAATCCGCATGCCAGACCGTACCAGAGCGATTGCCGAAGATCTGTGGAAGGTTCTGAACCAGTATGGCCTGCAAAATGAAAAGACGATCGTTTTTTGTGTGGATGACACGCACGCCGCGCTCATGGCAGCA
>DATIQS010000506.1:0-1538 GCA_035470605.1 Fibrobacteraceae bacterium | reverse complement strand
TATGCCAGTTACGCTTTCGCTGTTACTGGCATATTGGTTTTGTGTGTACAACTGCGTTCGTTCGATTTATAGGTGCCCTGGATTTTTTAGGCCGGTCCCCCAAGTCCATCAAATAATGCGGTAGACATGTAGCGTTCTCCTGCATCAGGGAGAATTGTCACGATTGTTTTGCCCGCGAATTCCGGGCGTTGCGCGAGGCGAACCGCAGCGGCAGTGGCTGCGCCACTTGAAATTCCGCATAAAATTCCCTCTTCCGCAGCGAGGCGGCGGGCAAATTGGATGGCATCGTCGCCCTTGATGGGTTCCACTCGATCCACCAGGGACAAATCCAATGTGTCTGGGATGAATCCAGCTCCAATTCCCTGAATTTTATGAGGTCCCGGTTTGAGTTCCTGACCAGCCAGGCGTTGGGAAATGACCGGACTTTCCGCCGGTTCCACGGCGACGGAGAGGATTGCCTTTCCACAGGTCTTTTTTAGATAACGGGAAGTCCCGGTCAGTGTACCCCCGGTTCCGACTCCTGCGACGAGTACATCCACCTGTCCATCGGTGTCCTTCCAAATTTCTGGGCCTGTGGTTTTTTCATGGATGGCCGGATTCGCTGGATTTTTGAATTGTTGGGGCATCCAGTATAGGTCTGGGTTGGATGCTGCGATTTCTTCCGCTTTCGCGATCGCACCACTCATGCCTAGAGGACCTGGCGTGAGGACGAGTTCCGCGCCGAAAGAGGCCATCACTTTACGCCGTTCTATGGAGAATGTCTCTGGCATGCAGATTTTTAGGCGATACCCTTTAGTTGCCGCCACATAGGCCAGGGCAATGCCCGTATTCCCAGAGGTTGGCTCGATGATCACTTTGCCCGGATTGAGAATAGACTTCTCTTCGGCATCCCAGACCATGTTGGCGCCAACGCGGCATTTGACGGAGTAAGCGGGGTTGCGACCTTCGATTTTGGCAAGAACGGTGGCTTTCGCGGAGCCCGTGATGCGATTGAGTCTGACCAGGGGAGTATTGCCGATGGATTCGGCGTTGTTGTTGTAGATTCTGGCCATAAGGATCTCCTTTCTTTATTGTTTACAGAAAAACTTAACAAGGCGTTTTCCAATCAACAACTTTTTTTGTGAAAGATAGGCAAAGTGGATTCGCCTGCGCAAAATGGGGGGCTTTTCTAAATTGCGAAAAGAAAAGGAGTTTTCATGACGTTTGAGGAAATGGTGCTGCTAGCAAAATCCCGTAAAAAGGAGATGCCCGATGGAAAATCCACTACGGAGCTCTTCCGCAAGGGGCCCCATGCCATTGGTAAGAAACTTGTGGAGGAGGCTGCAGAGAGTTGGATGGCTGCGCGCTTTGAAACCCAGGATGATCTTGCTCTGGAACTCTCTCAGGTCTTGTATTATGTGGCCGTCATGATGGCGGAAAAAAAACTCCCCCTGGAAGATGTCTACAAAAAGCTGTAATCCTCTCATTTTTATCTCAACCTCTAACCCGTTTTTTTATGATAAAAATTGCACTTCCCAATAAAGGCATGCTCTTTGAGC
>DATIQS010000505.1:0-2624 GCA_035470605.1 Fibrobacteraceae bacterium | reverse complement strand
TTCCAGGGTGATGTAGATCATTTTGCAGGGATTGGATTCAACGAGGTCCAATCCAAGAGCCGTCAGAAAAAAGGCCTTGTCGAAAAACGCATTGGAAAGGATTAGATGGTATCCTGGACGTATGCCATGCAAACGTCGGGACAATTGTGGAAATTGCTCCAGAGACCAGCCTCTTCCAGAGCCAGGCTCCCGGGACATATTTTCCTCGTAGCAAGAACCGATTTCTTGCATAAGACTTGCGCGGCGGCGCGTACGCGAGGTGTCTGGAGCTGTGGACTGTAACAGTTGGTTGAATTCTTCGACTCCATGATGGTGCAAGTAGCTGGCAACCGTATATCCTTTGGGAAGAAGGACCGATTTGAAAGAGAGCCCTAAAGAGGTGGCTAACTGTAAATCCTGTTCGAGATCCTGCACTGGACGACGGGATCGGCCTTCCCCTTGTTCCAGGATCAACGTCAGGCTTTCGGAACCACCAGCCTTGAGTTTGTGCAAATGCCCCGGAGTCAGTGGACGGCCGAGCAGGGACACGACGCCAGAAATTCCCTGCAATTCTGCAGCCATCACATCCCACAGTTCTGGCACCACAATCGGATGATCAATCCCTGGGCTGATATTGAAAGGGACATCCCCATTGACCGAGGAGAGAGGCCAGTATTCTACTGGCGAACGAGCTCCGACAGGGATGAGATCCATGCCATAGACTGTGTAGATTTGACCTTTGGAATTCCGAGCCGGAAAGGTCATGCAGGGATTGCGCTGGCTATCCAGTTGATCCAGGTAAAAGAAGACGAGACTCTGATCGAGACCATGCAGGGCACAGTAATCCAGGAATGGGTCGATTTCCCCATCGAAGTGGCCTAGGCCAAAAAGACGCGACTGTTCCAGAGTCCATCCATGCGAGGCAAGCCATTCCCGAGCATTCGCATTGTTTTCTAGCGCATACGCGCAGTATTGAACAAAAGCATCCAGCACCTTGCTGCGTTCATTGACGCCGCTTTGCAAGCCCGTCGTTGTTTCGGTCACCTCAGAGAGAGTCGCCTTTTCCGAGTTGGACAGGAGCTGCACCCAATGAACAATGGAGGCATCTCGAGCCTGATCCGCGTCCAAGTGGGGAAAATGAATGTGGGAGATGTAATCGATCAGATCTCCGCCCATGCCGCACTGGGTGCATTTGAATTCCCAGTATCCTAAAGAATCAAAAAAATACAGGCTTTTCTCTGCAGGTTGGTGAAATGGGCAGGTGGAAACCCATTTGCGGCCAAGGCGCTCCAGATTAAGGCTCAGACGACGGGGGGTAATGACAGAGCGAAGTTTTTGGCGAGAATAAAGAAATTCGGGTTTTGGAGGGTCCTGTGACTTGGTCATGCGAGAAATGTAGTCAACTGCCACGCAAGGTCAGTGGAAATGAGTAAACTTGGGGATGTTTCGTGGAGATCACTCATGACCGAACATTCAACCCCCGTTTTGGATCGGAAAGACATTCTCAAATTGGCTAAACTCTCCCGTCTGGAATTGTCTGACGAAGATGTGGAGGCCATGCAAGGTCACCTGCGTGGTATGTTGGCTCACATGCAAGGACTGCGCAATCTTGACCTTTCCCAGGTGGAACCAATGACAGCCGTAGACGAGCCGCCCACCACTTTGCGGAAGGATGAACCGATGGATTGTCTTCCCCGGGAAAAAGCCTTTCAAAATGCCCCCCATGTGGAAAATGACCATTTTGTGATCCCCAAGGTCATCGGCTAAGCTTCGGTTCTCCTTTTGCCTTCCTCTGTTTCCTGCGTTGTCCCTGCCCGGATGGGCTCTTCCCGCTTTCCTGGGAAACCCCTTGTGTCAATTGCGGGGCTTCCCATGGTAGTCCGGACATTGGAGCGCGCCCGTTTGGCGGACTGCTTTGACCGGATTCTTTGCGCCACGGATTCCTCCCAGATCGCGGAAGTCGTCAGTAAAGCGGGTTTTGAAAGCGTCCATACCGCGGACTATCCTACCGGTTCCGATCGTGTGGCATGCGTGGCAGCTTTGCTACATTTGCCTCTGGTCGTCAATCTACAGGGAGATGAACCGGTGGCAAATCCAGTCCTGCTGAGACAGGTTGCCGAAGCTCTCTCCCGGGACCCCGGGTCCTGGGTTACGGCCGCGTCTCCCCTAAAAATGTCCGAAGTCGCCAATCCCAACCTAGTCAAGGTTCTCATTCAGGATGGCTTCGCAAAGAATTTTACCCGACAGGCCGTATCTGGTTCAGACTGGCGAGTCCACCGAGGGATCTACGGATATTCCCTCGACGCCCTCCGCGAATTCGCTCAGACATCCAGCCCCCCGCAGGAACTTCAGGAATCCATCGAGCCCCTGCGCATCCTGAACTCCCGGCCGATCCGCATTTTAACAACCACATCCGTTTCTCTTTCTGTTGACGTGCCCGGCGATATAGCCGCCGTCGAATCCCATCTGGCGAGGCTTTCATGAACTATAACGGCAAAACCAAATTCATCATCGTCACCGGGGGTGTGCTTTCCGGTCTGGGCAAGGGCGTTTCTGCCGCCTCTATCGGTGCACTTCTTTCCGCACGCATGAAGGTGATCCCCGTCAAATGCGACGGCTATCTTAACACGGACCCTGGAACCATG
>DATIQS010000504.1:0-5517 GCA_035470605.1 Fibrobacteraceae bacterium | reverse complement strand
ATACGTCCAAATGCTTCCGGCCTCCACTCCTCCGCACCCTCCAGGGTATATAACTCCAGGCAAACAAGAAAAACTTGAAACCGTCGAAATTTGCATAGCCTTCGTAAGGCTACGCCAACGGATTTGCACATCGGCTGGAAACATATCCAAGGTAGACTCGTGTTGCGAAACGCCGTGAGCGTGCTTGTTGCCGGTTAATACATACAAAAAGGCGTTCCTCCATCAGGAAGAGCGCCTTTCTCGTACTTTTCCTTGGCCGTTTTTACCACTTCCCTGATTTTTTTATCTGGGCCGGAGGAAATTGAGATAGGGCCGCTTCCGCTTTCGCAATGTCCTCAGCAGGGAATTCATAATTGTGTAATTCTCCATTCAGGAATTTGTCGTAACCGTTCAGGTCGAGCAGGCCATGCCCGGATAGCGTGAAGACGATGGTTTTTTCCTTGCCTTCCTCGCGAGCCTTGATGGCTTCTTGAATGACGGCAGCCACGGCGTGTGTCGTTTCTGGGGCAATCACAAATCCTTCGGTGCGGGCCCAGGTGATCCCTGCTTGGAACGCTTCGAGCTGCAGAATCGAACGCGGAGTCATCAAGCCTTCCACGACGGCCTGGGAGACGATAGGCGACATGCCATGATAGCGTAACCCGCCTGCATGGATCGGTTTTGGCACGTAACTGTGACCTAGGGTGTGCATAGCCATAAGAGGAGTCATGCCCGACGCGTCGCCGAAATCATAGGCGAAGAGTCCCTTGGTGATCGAAGGGCAACTGGTGGGTTCGCAGGGGATGATTTCGATGTTGGCGCCGTTGATTTTGTCGCGAGTGAAGGGAAAGGCCAGGCCGGAGAAGTTAGAACCGCCACCGACGCAGCCAATCACGATATCGGGATCTTTGATGCCGATGCTCGCCAATTGCTTCTTGGCTTCAAGGCCGATGATTGTTTGATGCAACATCACATGGTTCATGACGGAACCCAGCGCGTATTTGGTCTTGCCGGATTTATCCTTGACCGCAAGCTCCACCGCTTCGGAAATGGCCATTCCCAAGGTGCCCGGAGAATCAGGGTCGTGTTCCAGGAAAGAACGACCAGCTTCTGTTTCCATGGATGGACTAGCGACACAGGAACCACCCCAGGCGCGCATCAGCATCTTGCGGAAGGGCTTTTGTTCATAGCTAACCTTGACCATGAACACCTTGCATTCAATGCCCATTAGTTCACAGGCAAGGCTCAGTGCAGATCCCCATTGACCAGCGCCGGTTTCGGTGGTGATTGTCTTGGTGCCCGCCTGCTTGTTGTACCAGGCTTGGGCTATCGCGGTATTCAGTTTATGTGAACCACCAGGGGAGACCGATTCATCCTTGTAATAGATTTTGGCTGGGGTTTTGAGATGCTGTTCCAGCCAGTGGGCGCGGCGTAATGGGGTAGGGCGCCAGCGAAGTAAATGCTGGATAATTTCATCAGGAATATCAATCCAGGGTTTGGTGGTCACCTCCTGTTCAATGATATTCGCGGGAAAAATGGCTGAAAACGCCTCGGGAGGGACCGGCTTGCCATCTGGGCCCAATGGAGGAAGAGGTGCGTTAGGAAGATCGGGGATCAGGTTATACCATTTGCGCGGAATTTCATTTTCAGCAAGCTGGATTTTGATTGGTTCCATGAAATTGTCCTTAAGAGAAAGTTCAAAGTTGCCCTTAAACTAAGTTTTTCCCGCGTGGCAATCACCAAGGGGTTTTGCTAGTTTTCTGGAAATGGTTGTCGGAGTCGTTGTCATTCTTATTATTGTCGCCGTTGCGTTAACCGCCATTGGTGCGTGGATTGTTATTCAAGGACGCCACGAGCAGGAAGTGCCGGCTTATGCCCCTATAGACCGTTCTGGGTCATACGCTGTTTTACGCCATCCTGTTCGGGATGACTTGGAACGAGCAAAGCCATCTACTCAGGAGGTGGATGCTTGGCTGTCCAGCGCTCATCCAGAATTACCCTTAGAAGGGCATCAGCATTTGCTGGAACAATGGCGCAATGATATGGAGCACACCATCTCTGTCGTGGAAGAGGGAGATCGGGAAAAGGTCGCTACCTTTCGTGTGATTATGACGGATAAGGATTTGCCCCATTGCGATTTTCTGACCACGGACAATTATTTGACTCGGGAACAAATTTTGAATCATCCAGAAATTTTGCCTCCCTACTATCCTGGGTGCGGTTGCCGTCTGGCTTTAAAACAACCCTGGGACAACCCCTCTAAATCCGGTTGGAAGGCTGTCACTCCCCAACAGGATGGAAAATATCGCATACCTGACTGGAGATTCCTTGCGTAGTTTTGCCTGTCTACTCGTTTCCGTATCCCTGGCCTGTGCTAGCAGTGCCGCGATTATCACCCTGGAAATGCCAGTCGGTGCCCGGCAGCTGGGCATGGGCGAAGCAGGAACCGCGACCGCCAATGATGCTAATACCGTATTTTACAATCCAGCCGGATTAGCCTTTGGACCGTTGGCCAATGAATGGGAACTCACCCAGGCAAAGGAATCGAAAGAGTCTCCCTGGTTTACCGCCATGACCGCTCGGACTCGTTCTGGTTTTTTGGCGAAAAGTGATCTATGGGCCGCCTCGGTGCAGGGGTTGCAGCGCTTTGATGGGCGTCGTTGGAGCGATTATCATACCGTTCCCATTGAGGGCGCTGCTCGCGTTCGCGATATTGTTCGGACGTTTATTGGCACGGAACAAGGGCTCGATTCTTTGACTCGCATCGTCCGAAATTACAACAAGGTCAAAACGGAAACCGATGAGTCCTATCTGGTGGAGGTTCGGTTGCCCTGGAAGCTTGTTGTTCCCGATACGATCATTTCTCTTCTCTACGAGGATCGTACGGAAAAGCTTTGGGTTGGAACGACTCGGGGGCTTTATCGATTTGATGGGAAAAGCTGGAAAAATTTTGACGCTGATCTCGGTGAGGCCCGTATTACAGCCTTGACAGCACAGGGGGCCACTCTTTGGGTGGGAACGGATTCTGGCTTGTATAACTATCGCAATGGCGTTTTTGAACAAAAGGGGAGGGTGCTCCCTAGCCAACATGTGACCGCCCTGGCTTGGTCTGATATGCGCAAAGAACTTTATGTTGCCTTGACCGGTGCTGGCATTGCCCGTTTACAGCCCAAAAAGGATGATCACTCCAAAGACCGCTGGAGCCTGTATTCATTGGAGGATGGCATTATGGATTTGGAGCCGGTCTCTTTAGTGGTGGATAGTTCTGGACATGTCTGGGCGGCACATAAAGGGGGATTGTCTCATTTCAATCTGCGTAAATGGGAACAGGTCCGTTTTGAAAACAATACGGTTCGCAGCTTGGCTGTCTCACCTACGGGAACCCTCTGGATTGGTACGGATAAGGGGGCCTGGAGCTATATGCCCGAGTATGCCACAGTCAAGGGCCGTAAGGCTGAAAAAGAGAAGCAAAGTGAATCGGAAAACGGCAATGGCGAATGGGCGCATTTCCATACGGGGAATGGCATGAGTTCCAACCGGGTCTGGTCCCTCCTTCCCCAGGGGCATGACGTCTGGTTCTCCACGGCAGCGGGAATGGAGCGTTTCAATTCCGCGGAATCTCAGTTGAGCTTCTTTTATGAAAAATTGCTTCCGGTTCTCAATATCCCTGACCTGTACCATTTGTTCTCTGGAGCGACCTTTCCTACAGGAGAATGGGGGACTATCGGTGGCTTCGTGAATTTTATTTCCTTTGGACAGACGACCGTTTCTGGTGAAACCGATGAGACAACGACCAGCACCTTCAATTCCTCGGAAACGGTAGGCGGGTTGAGTTATGGAACGCGGCTTAGTCAGCATTGGGGTTTGGGTTTGAATTTCAAATTTTTCTATTCTTCCCTGAGTGCAGGAGCTTCGGACAATGATGAAGCCTCCACCACTTCGAGCTACGCGATTGATGTCGGGGTCCTAGGTCGGGACCTTGGCGTGCCTGGCCTGAGCTTCGGACTAGTGCTCGCCAATATTGGACCAAACGTCTATTATCTAGATAAATCTGATGAGGATCCGATCCCCTTGACCTGGCGTTTCGGGGTGGCGTACAAGGTTTTGGATTTGGTGGATCACCAGTTTACAGTCACGGCGGAGTATAACCGGCAGGTCATCTATCTCAATGACAAGGGTGACGCACAGCCTTTTTATATTTCCTCCTGGAAGGCCTGGGCTCATCCAGATGCACGGGACGATGATGATAATAATCTCACCATTATGCGCAAGTCCCTCCAGGAAGGAGTGCTTGGAGTCGGGGCCGAATATATTTATGCCAATACGGTGGCTTTGCGTGGCGGCTTCCTCTATGATAAAACTGGGCAACGAGAGGAATTGCATTGGGGGCTTGGGGTGATGCTTTCCGATGTTTTGGAGCTTGACATTGCAAGTATTCAAGGTGTAGGAGATTTGGACGGTGGGGTTCGCGATGGCCAGATGCGTTTCGGCTTGTTGTTTAAATTCTGAAACACGGTCGTCTATCCTTTGAAAAACGGGGCCTATCCCCTCCGTTTTGTTTTTAAAGGGGAAGCATTGGAGACAGGGGGTTTGTTTGTTAGATTCAGAAAAACTCAACAAGGAGAACCCTATGACATATAACCTGGTAAAAAAAGTGGGAGGCGTTGTGTTGACGCTTTCTGCATCGATTTTTGCTCAGGATTTCACCAGCTTGCAGGAATCTTCCGAGCCGCCAGCAGCAACGGAATCTTCCATGGAACCCGCCGTTTCGGAATCCTATTCGACTCCCGCCCCAGAAGCTTTTACGCCTTCATCTCCTGCAGCCCCCGTCTATACGCCACCACCAGCTGCTGCTCCTGTTTTGTCTTCATCCAGTTCGGCCGTTAATTTTGATGTTCTTCGTGGGAATGCCTATGGGCGGGGGGCCTTTGGCAACCAGGCTGGAGCCTTTGTCGTGGATGATTATGTTTTTGGTTGGCCTCATTTAATGAACGGAGCTAAGTTCGTTTATATTGAGCCGACGACTACGGATGATCCCAAGTCTGTGAGTGGAACGGTAGCTGCCCCTCTCAATGGAATGACTCTTTTCGGCAATCTGCAGGATGCTAGCTCGGGTTCTTTGGGCGTTTTTACTGTCGGTTTGGCTGGTAGCGGTTGGGGTGCCAATCTCCGTATCGGCAAGGATAAAACCTATACCTCAACAAAATCCACGGGCTCCGATTCCTATGAAACCACCACTACCGGTCAGGGTGACCTTGTTGGATTAAATGCTTCTATGCTTGTGGGACCAGGGGTCTTGGGGTTGAATTTAAACTGGCTGACAACCGCTAGCGAATATGTGTCCGACGATGAAGAACAGTCCTATGAAGATTTAAATGTCGTTGTGAAATACAGCAATTTTCCTTCTGCTACATCGTTGTTCTGGACGGCGGGTTTGATTGTCGATTTGAATGATGAAGTGGTTACCTCAAATCCTGGTGATACCGATGAAAGTAAGGCGGTTGGTGATTCTTCTGGAACGGGCTTTGGGGCTTTCTA
>DATIQS010000503.1:0-2647 GCA_035470605.1 Fibrobacteraceae bacterium | reverse complement strand
GATATTCTGGAAAAAATCATCGAAAAGTCTCCTGGCGTCACGGCGCCATATATTGACCTTGCCATTGCCTATCGGCTCATCAGAAAACCGGAGAAGGCAGAGGAGCCTCTTAAAGTCGCATTGCAACTGGTTCCCGATCATCCGGTGGCAAGTAATGAATACGGTTTGTTGTGTCGCAAAGCTGGGCGATTTGCCGACGCTCGGGCAATTTATGAGAATGCCATAGCGCGTTTTCCGGACTATTATCCTTTGCACAGAAATCTCGGGATACTCTGCGATCTGTATCTGGATGATCCGGCAGGTGCCCTTGAACATTACGAGATTTACAGTGAAGCCAAGCCGGGAGATAAACAGGTCCAAGTGTGGATTGCGGATTTGCGCGCCCGGCTTGGGCGCAATTAAAGGGGGAAGAGGATGTTTCGCAAATTAATTTTATGTTTGTATATCGTGCTGTTTTCGACCGCCATGGTCCTGGCTCAGGATGTGAAGGATGTGAATAACGACAAACAATCCCAAGCCAAGGAGCTTTCCGGCATGTCTATTGTCGGCAACGATGAAGCCCCGAAGTCCCTTTATATCGTTCCCTGGAAAAGCTCTGAACTTGGAGGGAAGACCCGCTTGGAAATGATGTTGAATGAGGAAGATGTGCCTGTGGACCGGGATGTTTTCAAGCGGCAGCTAGAATTTTATCAAGTCAGCACTACGAAATAACTTTGCTGTCTTGTTTGTAAGAAAGGAGGAAAAAGATGGGATTCTATTCAATAGTGGCGTTTTTCCAAAAGGGTGGGTTGTTCATGTACCCTATTCTGCTCGTGTTTGCGATTGGCATGGCCATCGCGTTTGAGCGCTGGGTTCAGTTGACCCGCATCAGGACCGCCAACCAAAAATCATGGGATCAGTTGAATCCGGTGCTTGTCAAGGGAGAGTTCGAAAAAGCCCGGAAAATGGTCAATAAGGACAAATCCAACATGGCGCAAATGCTGGGAATGGGACTGGCTCGCCAGGGTGCGGTCCGGCGTCGTGACGACATCGAAATCGCCATGGAAGAGAGTATGATGGAGATCATTCCTCAACTGGAAAAACGGACTCCGTATATAGCGCTGTTCTCGAATATCGCTACATTACTGGGACTGCTCGGCACCATCATGGGGCTGATCCAGGCCTTTACCGCGGTTGCCAATGCAAATCCCGCCGAGAAGGCCGACCTGCTGTCCGCCAGCATCTCGGTGGCCATGAACACCACCGCATTTGGTCTGATGTGCGCCATTCCGCTTCTGCTCCTCCATGCCAAGCTAACCTCGACCACGGGCCAGATCGTGGACAGCCTGGAGATGGCATCGGTCAAGGCGCTGAACACTATCTCCAATTTCGCCAAGCGTCACTCTGATAGGAGCTGATCATGACCAGACGATATCTTAACAAAAGGGAAAAGCAAGAAACAGCTGGTCCGGATGTCACGACTTTCTTGAACCTGATGGTGGTGCTCGTACCCTTTCTGCTCATCACTGCCGTCTTTTCGCGCGTTACCATCATGGAGTTGAGCGTTCCGACCAGCGGAGGAGGATCGGCTTCGAACACGCCGAATTATACTATCGAGGTGATTGTCCGAAAAGCGGGGCTGGAGATTGCCAACGGGTCGTCCGTGGTGGCCGCTTTTCCGAAAAAAGACAACCAATACGATATGGAGATGCTGTCCGAAATGCTCATGCGGTTGAAGGCCCAGTACCCTGAGAAGGAAGACGCCACAGTCTTGATGGAGCCGGAAATAGAGTACGACTATCTCATTCAGATCATGGATGCATTGCGTGGCGCCGAAGTGCAGGTGGAAGAAGGCAGTGACGAGGTTGAAAAAATGGTCCTCTTTCCCGAGATATCCATAGGAGACGCGCCATGAGAAATAGCAGACGAATGAGACGGATGGGGCGTAGCAAGAAAAAGATTCCAGGTCTGTTCCTGACACCGCTGATGGATGTTTTTACCATACTGGTGTTCTTCCTGCTTTTCCACTCAACAGGCAGTAATACTCTGGAAACGCCCAAGCAGATCAAGCTGCCCGATTCCGTTGTCGAGACCAAGCCAAGGGAAACAGTAGTGATCATGGTGAGCCCTGAGGTTGTAGTGGTTCAAGGCGAAGCCGTGATCAGCACCCCCGAACTTCTTGAGGACAGAATTAGGACGGTTGCTGGACTAAGAGAGCGGCTGAAGCAGCTTGAAAGCAATATTATCGGGATAAGCACCAAAACGGCTGTTGAAAGCAAGGAAGTCACTATCCTTGCGGATAAAACGATTCCGTTCAAAGTGCTTAAAAAAATAATGTCAACCTGTACGGGCTCTGGATACGGAAGGATTTCCCTTGCCGTCATTCAGAAGGCCGTCGAAACCTAGTGGGAATGCCGTGAATACATCAATATTAGAAGAAGAATTGGCGCCACTGAACGCGCAGATCGATCTGTTCCGGCAAAAACACGAGAGGCTCGAAGGCGAGTTGCGCGTTGTAGAGGCAGAGCTCGAGACGTTTACCGCTGATAAACAACGGTACGATGCCTTGAGAGATGTCTGCAATGCATTCGACAAGCTGGAGGAACTCAAAGCAGATGAACTCTTTTGGGGAGGACTACCGGAGGGCAAGAATGCTGCGCAACATTTG
>DATIQS010000502.1:0-4480 GCA_035470605.1 Fibrobacteraceae bacterium | reverse complement strand
CTCTTTTCGCTTTTCATCCTAGCGTTTGTTGCGATGGCTACGCTTAAGACGCAGAAGGACCAGCAGTTGACCCGTACCGAGAAAGAGGTGGTGGATTGCCAGGAACAAGTGCGCCGCATCGCCAAGGAGCGTAATGCGCTTCTTTCGCGGAGTCTTAAAGCGCCCCTAGAAAAAGGACTGATCGCCCTGGAGGATGGCAACATCCAAATTCAGGCATCTCTGCTTTTCCCCACGGGGAGTGCGGATTTGACCGCGAAAGGTGTGGACGTCTTGCGTCAAATTGCCAAGGGCATGATGGATGTGCTGGACACCAGCGAGGTGATCATGGTCGCTGGCTTTACGGATGATAGTCCGATCAAATCTGACATTTATACGAACTGGGAACTCTCCACCCAACGCGCCACTAATGTGGTCAAAACGCTGGTGCGTAACGGATTCCCGCCGGATCGTGTCTTCGCCGCAGGCTTCGGAGAATTCCAACCTCGGTTGCCTAACACCTCGCCGGAAAATCGTCAGTTGAATCGCCGTGTGGAAATCGGTGTAGCGCCCATGCGCAAGACTTCCATGGCTCCTGGAGTCGCGCGGTGAGTCAGGAGCGCATTGCGGAATTGCGGCAGCGGGTCTTGGACTTGCGTCGCAAATCTACACTGCCTTGGTGGCGGCTTTCCTATGCGGAATTTTTGTTGGATCGCGCTGTGGAGTATATCGCGGTCCAGCGAGAGCCTGAAACCGCAGGGATGCTAGAGCGTGTTACCCGGTGGCTGGCGCAGCAGGAATCTTTGGTCCACGCGGCAGGGTACGAGGATCCTCAGACAAGAGCACGTCAGCGATTCCAGCGCTTTCGGGTTGAGGATCTGCAACGACAACTTGGCGAATTGCGCGCCGATTTGACTGCCAAAAAGTATCTGATTCCCCGGCCGGAACGAGAGTCGTTATTGGCCCGCCTGGATCGCACAGAGGGTCTCCTGCGAGAGGGGCATGGCGAAGAAGTGAAAGCGGAGCTCCTGGCTGTCCGTGTCGCTTGGATTCGTCGTCAGACTCGATCCTATCGGGCTTGGTCGATTGCGCAGCCCTTCAGAGAAAATCCACGGCGTCGGACCCCGAAAGTTTCTCTGCATCCTTCTGGCCCGTATAACAACCGCAACAACCTGGAAGATTTGGTCACCCTGGTGAGTGAACGCGATCCGATTTGGGTCGAGGATTTTATTGAGGTTTACAATAATCTCTTCCAGTATGCGGAGCGCCTTTCTGATCCGGATCGCAAGAAGAAGAAAGGGCCTGCGCCTTGATGGCTGCAGGGACGCGTAGAGCAATCCATAAAAGGGCAATGGCGAGGGCCACAAAGGCGGCCAAGTAAACCATGCGGAGTGAACTCCAACTCCAGATCCATCCAGTAAAAAATCCCCCCATCGTTGCGGCGATGCCTCCGTAAAAGGATTGCGCCGCTAATTGCAAACTGTGCGCCGCGCTACGTCCATAGCGTTGATCCAGATAAATTCCTATGCCACTTAGCGTGGCACCGAAAAAGAGGCCATGGAGAATTTGCACCAGATAGAGCCCACAGAGGCGATGCACCAGGAAGAGGAGGCCCATGCGCACCGTGCTGGTGATGATTCCAGAGAGGATGAGTCCTTTGACACCGAATCGCCGCAAAAAGAAAATCGAACTCCAGATTAAGGGCATTTCGCAGAAGGTGGCGATGGTCCACGCGATGCTGATTTGGGCTTTCCCTGCCCCGATTTCGTCATGAATGAAGTTGGAAATTACCGAGGTCGCTCCTGTTACCGCTAGATTAGCCAGGGCGACTCCCAGCAGCAGATCCAAGGTTCCAGGTTCGCGCAAGGATTTCCATAGGGTCCGGAAATGAGCCGTCCTCACCAGTTCTGGCATCTGAGGGCGACTCCATTTTGAGGTGACAAACGCGGCCAGAGCAAAGATCGCAAAGATCGCATACATCCCTGGATAATCCAATTTGGGGGCGCAAAAGGAACTGAGCAGGCAGGAGGCGGCGAACCCGAAGGTGCCCATGGACCGGAGAAGTAACACCCACTGATCTCCCCAGGGGCGCGCTACCGCCAGAATCGCTAAACTTTGCAAGGCCGCCGCTGTATTGATGCCGCAAACAATCCCGCAATAGGCGATGAGTGACAAGGCGTGTCCGCGCACTAAGGGAAACACGGCGAGGCTGATTGCAAGGAGGAGATAGGCGCGTCGCAAAATGCGGTCTGGATGACGGATGCGCCGTTCCAGCAGAAGGACCAACCATGGCAGGGCAATCTGGGAAAAGGCTCCCAGGGATACCGCCATCCCGATCGCATGGGGACTATAGCGATGCTCTAATTCCAATACCAGGGTGTGGTATTGATTGGAGGCCATGGCGGCGAAAGCCCAGAAGAGGGTCAATGCCGGGAGCGCCAGGGCGCGGATTGGGGATGGAAACATGACTGGCGCTTTCTTAGGGTTGCTCCCCGTCAAAATTCAGCGTGCGGCGCTGGGGCTCAAAACCCGCATTGCGTATAAAGTTTTGAATAGCCGCTTCGTTCTGGAATCCTCGGGAGCGCAGCACGTTCTCTTCAATCACGTAACTGTTGACGTCGTCTGCGCCTGAATGCAGAGCGAGTTCCGCAAGTTCCGGCCCCATCACGAGGCCCGAAGCTTCGATGTGGAGAATGTTGTCAAAGAAGATACGGCAGAGTGCGACCATGCGCAGATATTCCGGCCCAGTCACATGACGGACAAAAAACTTGCGCGTTTGGGGTTGGAAGATCCAAGGAACAAAGGAGAGAAATCCGCCTGTTTGGTCCTGTTGCGTTCGGATTGCCTCCAGGTGCCCAATGATGTCCTCGGGTTCCTCGTTGGAACCAAAAACGATGTTTGCAGAACCGGGCAGTCCTGCCTTGTGGCATTCGCCCATGACCAGGCACCAATCCTCCCGGGACAATTTGCGCGGCGACAGGCGTTTTCGCATCCGCGCGGTTAGTAATTCAGCTCCTGCGCCAGGTACGCTCCCCAGTCCAGCCGCTTTCATCTCGCTCAGAAATTCAGGGATGGTTTGTCCAAAATTTTGCGCGTAGCGCTGAATTTCAATGGGGGAAAAGCCGCGGACGTGCATCCCCATGTCGTGGTGGAGGAGGTTCAACGCATCCAAGTAATACTGCTTGGGTATGCCGACATGGGTACCACCCTGGAATAACACCTGATCAGCCCCCATCGCCTTAGCTCCTTCGGCCTTGGCGCGGATTTCATCTAGACTCAGCACGTAGGCGCGTTTGGAGGCAACCTCGTCCTGGAAGCTACAGAAGGAACAACCGATGTCGCAGACGTTGGTGTAGTTGATGAGACGGTAGGCTGTGTAGGAAACCCTATCAGGATCCAGCCTTTGGCGCCGTAAGGCATCCCCGATTTCCACGAGGCTTGTCCAAGGCGCCTTTTGCCAAAGAATTAGGGCTTCCTCTGGAGAGATTCGCTCCCCTTGGGAGGCTTTTTTCAAAAGATCAATGGGCATATCCGAAATGTAGAAAGAGGATCTGGCATCCCCTCGCTGGTTCTTCTTTGGCATGGGTTTGTGATGCATCTATTTTTGGTAGGATCGTTTTATTGGATGACCCACATGCTTGCCCAGTTCCGCTTTCTCTTCCCTTATCTGCAAGGACGGCGCTTTTTGCTCGTGCTTTCCCTGGGCTTGGCGGTGGTTTCCGTGGTACTAGACCATGTTTCCCCTTGGATTCTCAAGCTGATCGTCGATGCAATGTCTCCTGTGGTGACACCCCGTTCCTTTCTGATTTGGGAATTGCTGGGGGGATTGGCTGGGGCGATTCTCTTGTCTGGACTCTCGGGCTATTTGCAGCGGATGATTATGGCTCATGCCAGTCGGGATCTGGAGGCGTCCCTGCGTGCCAACCTATTTCAGCGTCTCCTGCGGCAGCGCACGGTGTTTTTCCACGCTACCTTGCCGGGTGACCTGTTGCAGAATTTGGTACAGGATTTGGATCGGGTTCAAGAATTGGCAGGACCCGCCATGTTGCATTTCTTCCGCACAGGAATGACCCTGGTCGTCAATTGTGTCATGTTGTACCTGCTGTCTCCCCCTTTGGCGTTGTTCGGATTTGTCTTCTATTTGGTACTGGCGGCAGCCAGTCTTGGGTTGATGCGTCTGGTCTACCAGGGGCACCGTAAGACCCAAGCGGCGCAAGGTCGTTTGGGCGGTTTCCTCCGGGATTATCTGCATGGGGTCCAGGTAGCGCGAGCCTCTGGAGCGGAACAATATTTCCTTCGGCAATTCAATGAACGTTCCGGGGATGTGCGGAGCACCTCTCTTTCCATTGCGGCAACTACGGCCCTGATTTGGCCTCTGATTACCTGGATCTGCGGACTGGGAATGCTACTGGCGGTGGGGTGGGGTGTCTGGCAGATCCGTTCTGGAACTCTTCAAACGGGGGCTTTTGCGGCGGCAATCTTGTTCCTTTTACGCGCTCAGTAT
>DATIQS010000501.1:0-5299 GCA_035470605.1 Fibrobacteraceae bacterium | reverse complement strand
AGAAAGCCTCCCAGAAAGGCAATCGCAGGGAAAAATTTGGCGAAACGCCTGTACCAAGGAAGCGCCTGAGGAAGAGGCTCTGAAATGGTGGATTCTGGAGGCGTGGATTCCGGCATGGTTGATCTCCATTTTCTAGTTTCTAGGGAAAAGATAAATATGCAAAGACTCTGGTTACTCTCCTTATTGCTTCTGTTGACGGACCTATTCGCATTTGATGGTGGGAAATGCGGATTTGTGGCCTATATGGAGCACCAGCAGCAGAAAAAAAAGGGCCTCGCTCGTACGGTGTACCCTTCGGCGGGAAGTTGCTCCGCAGAAGAATTGTATGATTCCGTGTTCGTAGACACCAGCGCGCATTTTCGGGTCTTTTATACCTTGACGGGGCCTCATGCCGTCGCGGGAGCGGACTCGATTACGCTGGAACGGCCGCCCTATATCGATACCCTGCTTCACTGGCTCGAAAACGCCTGGAAGTTGCACACCGATACCATTGGTATGAAATCCCCCAAGGGCTTCGACACCACCTATCAATACGAGGATGCGCGTTTCCCAGACAAGTATCCGGTGGAAGTCGTAGATATCAATAACCTGCGTGATTTCAACAATCTCTTGGGAGACCATGGGGGGTATTATGGATTGACTCTACCAGATGAGGATGACCCCACCTTGACGGAGCTCATCATCGAAAACGACTTTTATACCCAAAGTGGATATGAACGCGGCACAACGACCCTGACAACGGATTCTGGGACTTGCAGTTATACGCCCTCCCAATATGCGATGACGTCTTCTCTGAATGACACCACCGTGGATTACACGGTAGATTGGCAATTGGCCCTACGCGTCACCGCGACACATGAACTTTATCACGCCTGCCAGCTGCGGTACCAGGATTATAATGTGCAATATCATTTCTGGTTTGAGGCATCGGCAGTGGGGGTTGAGGATCAGGGGGCTCCAGATTTGAACGATTACTTCCAGTATCTAGACCCAATTTTTTCTGATCCAGAAATCAGTCTGTTGAGCATTTACAACAACCGTCCTTATGGGCAGGGTGTTTTTTACCAATACCTGGCGCATCGCTTTGGCCGTACGTTCGATCCTCTAATTTGGACTTCCTTGTCGAAAAGCCCTACGACAGATATTGAATACCATTTCGAAAAGGTGCTCCAGGCCAAAGGTGAGGAGGATGGCTTTGCCGGAGTCTACCTGGATTATGCACAGCACATGATGTTTTCTGGGGCGCGTAGCAAGTATGCGCCCAAGGATTCCCTGTGGCCCAATGACCTCCCGGACTGGCCTGAATTGAATGTAGAAACCACCACCCCAGACAGTCTGGACCTTCCCTCACTCGCATTCGAAGTCTTTCCTGCGGATCTCGTTCCTAAGAATTGTCAATGCTATTCCTCCCTCTTGCAGCGAACAGAGGTTACCGTAGGGGATAGTGATTACGTCATTCTGAGCATGGGGATTGACTCGACCTCCTCTGGATTTGTTGCGAGTCAGCCCAAAGTCTGGCCAAACCCTTGGCGTCCAGATCGGGGCCAATCCACTCTCTGTCTGGATCCGGCAACCAGCGATAGTCTCTTGGATGTGCGAACCCGAACAGGCATGTTACTTTGCACACTCCGATATAACGAAAATTCCTCTTGCTCTTCTGGTTTCTCTTTGACGACCTCTGGATTTTCTACAAAAAGAAATCTGGCTCCAGGCCTTTATTACTGGAAAGGGCGCTCGGAAAGGAAGCTCCATAAATTCCTGGTAATCCGCTAGGAGACCTGTGATAAAAAAAAGCCCATCCCTTCTCATGCCAGGTTTGGAGACGGCGGACCGCTTTCCCTGCTTTGCGGATGTCGTCATTCCCGGAGGAGGAACTCTGGGAACATTAACCTATGGAATTCCAGAAGGCCTTTCCTTACAGCGGGGTTCCGTGGTGTATGTCAGTGTTGGCAAGCGCCCCCGTCCGAGTTTGGCTCTGGTGGCCAAGGTTCATACCCAAAAGCCAACTTTTGCGGTAAAACCTCTGGCGGATCATTCCTCCCACTATCTCTTTGCTGAATCTTATCTGGAGCTCATGGAATGGTGCTCCAAGTTTTATTGCGCTCCCTTATCTAGAAGTTTAGATGTTTTTTGGCCATCGAACCTGGATGAATGGCTTACGCCGGCCTCCTCTCGGCAAAAAGAAACTCATGGGGCCGTTCCTTCCTCTCCCGAAGAACCGCCACCTTTGACACCAGCTCAGGAAAAAGCCATACATCAGCTTTCCCCACTTCTGAATGGATCTGGATTCCGAGGCGCTCTTCTGCATGGCGTGACGGGCTCTGGTAAGACTCGCGTTTATTTAGAACTCGTACAAGAATGTCTGCATCAGGGAGGCCGGGTTTTGATCCTGGTTCCAGAAATCGCCCTTACACCACAAACCTGTGATCGGTTTCAACGCTACTGTGCCGAAGAAGTGCTCATGTTACACTCCAACCTATCGGCACCGGCGCGTCGTCATGTTTGGAAGCAGTTATTGCGGAATAAGGCCCGTATTGTGCTGGGAACTCGTAGCGCCATTCTGGCTCCCTTTGATCCACAGTTGATCATCCTCGATGAAGAACATGATGGTTCCTACAAGCAACAAGACCCTGCGCCGCGTTACCATTGTCGCGAGGTTGCTTTCCATCGGGCGCACCACAACGGAGCCTTAGTGGTGCTGGGTTCAGCCACACCGTCCCTGGAGTCCTGGGAATATGCCCGGAGAGGACATTTACACCTGATTTCTCTTCTGGAACGAGCCAGGCCTGTTCCATTGCCTCAGGTTCGAGTCGTCAACCTACGCACCGAAATGAAGCAGGACAAGGATTTACAACTTTCTCCCGCCTTGCGCGAGGCGTTGAGCGAAACGATCTCTCGGGGGCAGCAAGCCATCGTTTTGCATAACCGGCGAGGCTTTTCGACATCGCGAATTTGCATGGACTGTGGTCACGTGTTGGAATGCCAGGACTGTAAAGTCCCCGTGGTGTTTCACTTGCATCAGAAAGCGATGCTTTGTCACTACTGTGGACGTTTATATGCACAGAACACGCCTTGTCCAGATTGTGGAGGGCACCGTTTCGTCTTTTCTGGCGGAGCGATCGAAAAAGTAGAGCAGGAAATCCTGGAATGGGTCCCGAGGGCAAAGGTTTTGCGCATGGATCGAGACACGGTGCAAAACATCGGAGCCGCAGAAAAAATTTTGAACGCCTTCCGCGCCGGAGAGGCCAATATCCTTCTTGGCACGCAAATGGTCGCCAAGGGGCATGATTTTCCCAATGTGCAACTGGTTGGCGTGGTGGCTGCTGACACGGGTTCCACGCTCCCTGATTTCCGATCCAGCGAGCGAACTTTTCAGCTACTCACCCAAGTCGCGGGACGTGCAGGCCGAGCCCAAGCTGGCGGACAGGTAATCCTGCAAACTTGGAATCCAGAAGACCCCGTATTTCGCTTTGCCTTACACCATGATTACACGGGCTTTTCCCAATGGGAACTCGCCAACCGTCAGGAACTTGGTTACCCGCCATTCCAGCGTCTCCTCTGTCTGGAAATCTCCGCCAAGAACCCAGATTCCGCTGAATCTGTGGGCCAGAATTTGCGCTCTGCTCTGCAAGCTTTATCCAACGTAACGATTTTGGGCCCAGTGGATGCCTTTATCTCCAAGGTCCGCGGCATTCATCGCAAACAACTGTTGCTCAAAGCGGCAACACCGCAGCAACTACGCCAGGCCTGCGAGCTCGCGTTAGCGGCGATCCCTGCCAGCCAGCGACACAAGGCGCAGATTAAAGTGGACATGGATCCAATGGGAACTCTCTCTTAATGCAGATAAAGGAATAGACGTGCTATCTTATCGTTTCTACGGAATATTACGCCTTTCCCTTATGTCGTAACCTCTTCTTTGTTTGGCGTATTTCAAACTGTTCCTGTTCCCTCAACGCCTTTTTCTTTGAAGTGTTCGACTTGACTTTTTTCCTGATTTCCTCTTCGTGCTGTTTCAAGGCAAGTTGTGCCGCAGTATGGACATGTCGATGCTTGCTGTTCTCTTGCTGGATTTCTTTTTTCTGAGTCCTATAGCTTGTTTTGGCTTTGGGACGTGGTGCTTGGTGAGCTGTAGTCCACGGCAATTTTTCGAAATGGATTGAATTAATATAGAGGAAAAATTCTGAATTTGTTGGTTCTGATACGCCCAATACAAGGCGGCACGCTTGATAAAACCCCAAATGCCATCGTTCCAGTAGGAGGATGTAAAAGGGGGGATCGAAGAGAATGCTGGAACATCCGATTGTTTCGTTGGTTTTGGCCTTTCCCATTGTGTACTCCATAACAACACACACACCAACCATTGGCGGTGGATTGCTGCGGGTACAATTGGAGTACAGACCTTCAAAGCGAAGGGGTCGGACTCACCGAAGCCGACCAGTCTTTTTCCAGCACAACAAATATACATCTGGGGAATGCCGCTGGTATGTGCCAGGAGAAGAGGAGAGAAAACCTACTTTATAATTAAAGTAAAAAGATGCAAAAAAATGGTCATCGAAAAATCATCAAATGAGACCCAAGTATTGGATGAAGCGTAGCGAAGGCCGTGGTCCCGTAGGAGAAATCCTGCGCCGAAAAGTCCTTCAAAGGAAAATCAAGACCTATTTTTATGAAGGCTTTCTATCGTTAGAGTAAGGAATACGCCAAGCATCAATCCAAATACAAAACCGATTAGTGCAATCTGTCTGCGCTTTGGCTTGTATTTAGTCAAGGGTTCTTGAGGTTGCTGAATAATTTCCAAATTTGCTGATCTCCTATTTTCTTCGACTCGAGAAAGTTCTAGTTGTTTTCGAAATTCGAGAACTATTTCCGTATTGATATTGACTTCACGGAGCAATCGTTGCTCTTGCATTTGTAGGTTTGGTGAATTCAAAAAATGATTAGACTGTCTAAAGGAAAGCAATTCAGCCTCGGATTTGGAAAGATCTGCCATAAAGCATCTCAGTTGATCTTGAATGAATTTTCGCTGATGGTTGGCGCTTTCATATCGCACCTGTTCGCCAAAAATTTCTAATTGATTAAGGAGAAAACGATTAATTTCAGTTGAAAGCATTGGGTCTGGACTCGATACCTTTAGTGAGAAATAATCGCTAGCTTCGGTCAGTACAATGCCTTCTTTCAATTGCTTTTTTAAAAGCTCACTCATAAAACGTTTTCGAGTTTGATGAGGCATGGTTAACTCAAAAGCCGCCGTATCCAAGCCGTAGAAACTTTCTAGTGTAAGTCCTGTATCTCCATTAAC
>DATIQS010000500.1:0-8466 GCA_035470605.1 Fibrobacteraceae bacterium | reverse complement strand
CCTTTGGGTCCTGCGATGAATCCGTCCAGACTTTGAGCAATTTTCAGATCGACCCAGGGTAAGCCTGTATGTAAGTGATGGTGGTATCCGCGATAGAATTCAGTTCCGAATTCCGAGAGTACATCTGTTTTTACTGGAATGCCGGCTTCCTGTAAACGCGCAATTCCACCTCCGTTTACCCGGGGGTTTTGGTCGATGACGGAGATAAACACCCGACCGACCTGCGCGGCAAGGATGGCATCGGTGCAAGGTGGGGTGCGGCCAAAGAAGCAACAAGGTTCTAGGGTCACGTACATGTCCGCCCCTTGGGCGCGTTCGCCTGCGTCGTGCAAGGCCATAATCTCCGCATGGTGATTCCCTGGCTTTTGGGTACGACCACGGCCCACCACTTGACCCTCTCGAACAAGGATTGCTCCCACAGGGGGATTGGGGCGACTTGTGCCAATCGCCAGAAGGGCTTCATCGAAAGCGAGGCCCATCCAGTAGGTTGGATCAGCAATGAACACGGAGGCTCACATCCCTGGAATTTTCATGCCCTGTGTCAGGGAACCCATGGAGGCCTGAGTGGCATTGTCTTTTTTTTCAACGGCGGTATTGAATGCGGCCTGCAACAGGTCCTCCAAGGCTTCCACATCCTCCTTATCCACAACGTCTGGAGAAAGGCGTACGCTGGTTACCTGACCGCGTCCGTTGATGGCTATTTTTACGGCGCCGCCACCGGCTTCCGCTTCAAAATTTTGGGCCTCCAGCTCCTGTTGGGCCTTCATCATTTTGCCCTGCATTTTTTGCATTTCGCGCAACATTTTTTGCATATCCATAGGGAATTCCTTGATTGAGGTTCAGGGTTGATTTTCGGGTTCCACCACGGCACCGGTTACTGGGATGCGTCGCAGGGCGCGGCTTTCCATCCAAGTGGTTTCGAAGGTGGTTTCTAAAAATTGCAGAATCGGTTCGCGCTCTTTGTCATGTTCAAAGGTCGCTGCCGGAGTGGCCAGAATTTTCTGGTTGGAAAGATGCGCCTGGATGTTTTCTCCAGGTGCTGGTTGCTGCTGCTCGCAACGCACATCTACCTGGGTTCCCAGAATCGTTTCCAGGTAAGAATCCAAGGCGCGTAAGTAGGGAGGATTCCGCGTAAACTGTTGGTAATTGAAGGTGCTGTCGGCACGGAAAATGACCTTTAAGGGAAACGGCGTCGTTTGGTAATCCCCGCGTTGTAGCAGTGTTTCTTCCAGATAAGCCCCGGCCAGGGGTTCCATCTGGCAGAAATCGCGGCACACCCTTTTCCATTGGTTTACGAGTTCAAATTTGGTGATCCCCGATGAGGGTGCTGCCGGGGAATCATCGAAGGAAATGAGGACCTCATCCGTAGGAGATGGGGCTGAAGGAGGGGGGGGGATGGACTCCGCAATAGGCGTTACTGGCTGGACGGGAGAGGCATGGGGCGTCTCCCGCGGAAGAGTGGGGGCTGGCGTTTCAGCCGGAGAACTCAGAATTTTTTTTTTACCGGCCTCGGGAGAACCCTGGCCGTCCATGCCGGTGAGGAGTTTTCGTAGGTCTGTGATTCGATCAAGCCAAGCCATTCTGGCGCAAGCCGTTTCGACAAGCAATCTCGGATTCGAGGCGTATTTGAGTTGTGCCTGTGTGTCACTGAGGATTTTGGCCAGTCGTAAAACGTCGCCATTCGTGGCGTCGGGGACCATTTGTTGGAATTGCTGAAAGGATGTTTCGGCAATTTCCAACTGCTCTGCAGACATACCGCTTACGCGTGCGTAGAGCAGGTTGCGTAGAAATCGCGCCAGACCATCCAGAAAGACGGGGAGTTCTATTCCGATGGAGCAGGCTTTATCCACCACTTCAAAGCAGGTTTTCTGATCATGGGAAAAAATCGCTGTGACTAGCTCAAAGAAAAGCGATTCGGGGGGGACACCGAGAACTTGGCGCACCGCTTCTTCGGTGAACTGCGCCCCGGAAAAGGCGTAGACCTGGTCGAAGTAAGTGAGGGCATCGCGCATGGAGCCGTCAGCCTTATCGGCGATGATGGCCAAAGCCGCGGGGTCTTCTTGAATATTTTCCTGTGTACAGATAAAATGCAGTCGTTCCGCAATTTGTTTAGAGCCGATCCGCTTGAAATCGAAACGCTGGACCCGGGAGAGAATGGTCTGTGGAACTTTGTTCGCCTCAGTGGTGGCAAAGATAAAGATCACATGGGGGGGCGGCTCTTCAAGGGTTTTGAGCAGAGCATTAAAGGCGGATTTCGAGAGCATGTGCACTTCATCCACCACGAAGACCTTAAAGCGTCCGATCATGGGGGTGTAGCGCGTCTGTTCAAGAATCTCGCGCATGTCATCCACGCCTGTATGACTCGCCGCATCAATTTCGATGATGTCCATAGGATTTCCGGTAGCGATGTCCTTGCAGGAAGGGCATTGGCCACAGGGTTCCAGCGGATTTCCGCCAGTGCAGTTCAGGGTTCGAGCCAAGATACGTGCCGAGGTTGTTTTCCCCACACCGCGTGTCCCGGTGAACAGGAACGCATGATGGAGACGGTTTCCTTCAATCGCGTTGCGGAAGGTTTGGGCGATATGCTCTTGACCGACGAGGTCTGCGAATTTCATTGGGCGCCATTTTCGCGCCATTGCCATGTATGCCATCTTGGCCAAAGATAGAAAACGTGCTATATTCAGGACATGTCCAATTGGTCACAGTCTTCCTGTTTCAAATTGAAGCCTGCAGAGGCTTTCCGTTTATTACGAGAGAGCCCTGTTATGGTTCGGGTTGGCGCGCTTCCGGTGGTCCATTATGAAGCCCCTATGGGTATTTGGGAGGGGGCTCCCATTCATTATCATCTGGTCAAGGGACTTATGCGGGTTTCCTGGCGGGCTCTGGTCTCTCATGTAGACAATCTTTCTTTTTCTGTTGGACTGGGGCCTGTCGCTTCGACACCCTTTTCCCAGTTTCAGGCTGAGCATCTGTTGGAAGCGGAGGACGAGGGCTTGACCATTCGTGATTCCTTGGATTTTGTTACCACGGATTTAGCTTTGGATGAAACCCTCGCGCAGGCAATGTGCGTTTATGCCTTTGACAGCCGCAAACTGGCTAGTCAAGGAGACGCGGGGGCTCCTACTTCTGCGATGGATTCCCTGTCGCAGTCCCAGCAGGCTGGCTGAACGCCTGTCTTTTTTTCATGCTTCAGCGCCTTTTTATCGATCTGCGCAATTGGCGCAGCTCGGGTTCAACAGGAATCGGGCAGGTCGCTCATCAGGCAACCCTTGCTCTGTTGCGTCAAACCCCGGAAAAGGAGTTCATCCTGTTGGCTCATCCCGAGGTGCTCTCGGAACTTTCCGCTGAAAATGTGGTGCCGATTCCTTGTGCCATTGGGATGGATTCGCATCCCAAGACCGAGTGGTTAGAACAGGTGGAAATCCCTCGTCTGATTCGACGGTATGGTGCGGATGCCTACCTGAGTTATGAAAATCGGGTTCCCTTACGAGTTTCGGTGCCTTGTTTTACCTGGATTCACGATGCGAGTGTCTTTCGGTTTCCTAAGGGGCATCCTTGGCGTTTTACCGCATTGACTCGCTTTTATATGGCGCTATGTCGCATCAAAGCCAAAGGGCTTTTTGTCCCTTCGGATTTTGCGGCGGCGGAGTGCTCAACGTTTGTTCGTATTCCCCGAGAACGCATCCATGTGGCTCCGTTGGGTAATTCCGGCCTGCCTTTTTCTGGACACCGCCGACAGCCTGTAAAGCCGACACTTTTTTGTGTGGGAGCCACGAATCCGAGGAAAAATCTAGCTGGATTGTTTGAAGCCTTTCGACTTCTGCGAGAACGCGTTCCAAACGTCTGCCTCCGTGTAACGGGAAATCCAAGGGAATGGGATCGTTTGCTACGCATGGGATTGCAGGTTCCAGATCAGGTTGTTTTTCTTGGGCATTTGTCCGATGCCGATTTGGCGCGAGAATTTTTGGACTGCACCGGTATGGTGTTTCCATCCCTATACGAGGGCTTTGGCATACCTTTGTTGGACGCGGTGGCTTCCCATACCCCAGTCGCCTGCTCCGATCTGCCTCCTTTCCGCGAGATCCTTGGGCAGGAGGCCCTGTGGTTTCAGTCTGATGATATTTCTTCCATGGAACAGAGCCTCTTTCTCTTGGCCACGGGTGCATCACCGCAGCCTCGGACCAAAGAGGTTTTCAACTGGGATCGTTGTGCACAATCGATGGTGGCAGCAATGGCTTTTCGTAATTAGAGTTCGTGCCAGTAAACCAAATGCGCAATTTCCGCGATCTGGGACTGATCTGCGCCACGGATTGCTGCAAATGCTTGTACAGGCGGCTTGCGTATGTTTGAGGATGACGTTCCAGAATTTAAAACTAATTTCTGGACAAGAACTTTAACTTCGTGAAGTTTGATCTGTAGGGGCGATTGTGTTTTGGCTTCGTCGCCCCGAATTCCTCCCTTCGAAAGTTCTATTCCCAAATTGGCTTCAAATTCCTGGTCGGATTGCATCTGCGCTCGAGCTTCCTTCATGTCGGTCGCGAAACGGGTTAAGCCGGCTTCGTCTTTGGCCATGAGGTATTCACAAAGGGCTAAGTTCATGCGGGCTTGTGGAGACTTTTCCGCAAGTTTTTGCAAGAGAGGCAGAGCCTCTTTTTCCCGTCTCTACATGAGGAGCTCCATCGCCTGGTTGTCCTGAGCCAGCCAAGAGGAGTGTGCCAGTTTGGCAAATTCGCCATAGCGGCCTT
Organism: Fibrobacteraceae bacterium; assembly: GCA_035470605.1. Classification (GTDB taxonomy): domain Bacteria; phylum Fibrobacterota; class Fibrobacteria; order Fibrobacterales; family Fibrobacteraceae; genus CAIRAY01. Next base: position 3,721 of record DATIQS010000500.1, on the reverse strand, counting down.
GGTAAACCAGGAGGATTCCCGCTTCGTTGGCCAATTCGGGGTGGGTGGGGAATTGTGCTCGTAGTTCTGCAATGCGTGCATCCAGGGCCTCCTGGTGCGCTTTTTGCAGGGCGAGAAGTCCTGCTTGCACCTTGGCTTTCTGTGGATGGAAAGAGACGCTTTCTGTGGGCGTTCCCGGGAATGGTCCCCAGGTTTTCCATGCCTCGGAAAAAAGCACGACGTCGATGGGCTGTTCTTGGGTGAGCGCTTTCCGATAATCCTCCGCAGCAACCTTAACAGCCTCAAGAGCCACCTTGGCTTTGAGTTTCGGGCTGAGGGTCTTTCTCTTGTTTGCCATTGTTATTCGCTATACCCCGTCAACTTTTCTTGACAAACTATCCTGGGAAAGGGTATTCTCCTTCCTAACCAAATCCAGGAGGATCAGATGCCCGATTGCAAGTGCTTATCCGGATGCCCTTTTTTTCATGATAAGATGCCGATTGATAAGGGCATTGGGGCAATTTATAAGCAGAAATATTGCCAAGGAGAGAATGCCAGTTGTGCTCGGTATATGGTGTTCATGGCAAAGGGGAAAGGCAACGTCCCTCCGAATCTTTATCCGAATATGACGGACCGAGCGAACAAGATTATCGCAGGTGCTTGAACGCCGTCAAAACGGCATCAGATGCGTCTTTGGCGTGATTTCGTTTCACCAGGACTGAGAGGACATCTCCAGGGAGAATGACTGTTTGACCTGATGGAGCGATGAGATTCTGATTTCGATTCACCAGGGTGATGGTTGTTCCTTCTGGCAGTCGGAGTTCTGCAATCCGGCACTCGCCTTCCAGCTTTTCCTCATCGACATGGACTTCGATGAGTTCATAATCCGTGTTGTGTGTGGCGGTGAGTTCCATCGACCGCTTCTCCACGGCTCTTCTTTTCCCCCCCAATTTGAGCAGGTCAGCCATCTTTCCCACGGTGGTTCCCTGAATCAGAATGGAGAGTGCCACAGCCAGAAAGACCGTGTTGAAAATTTCGTGGTCTGGATCAATCCCCGCTGCGGCAGGGTAGGTGGCTAGCACAATGGGAACTGCGCCTCGAATGCCGCTCCAACCGAGGAACAGCTTTTCTCGGATAGATAGTTTGGAAAAGGCGGTACAGACGAGAACCGCAAGCGGGCGGCTGATGAATGAGATGAGCAGGAAGAGGAGGAGTCCCAAAGGCCAGATTTGTGCAAATGCTTTGGGGAAGACCAGAAGCCCTAGCAGAATGAACATTCCGACGTTGGCTATGAAGGAGAGTGTTTCCGAGAATGAGGAAAGCGAATTTTTATGTGGAATGCGGCTGTTGCCCACCACAACGCCGCCAAAAAAGACGGAGAGCATACCGCTTGCACCTAGATGATCCGAAAGCGAATACGTGACCAGGATCAATCCGATCAGTAGAAGAAAGGAATAACCCTCGTCCAATTCGGTAATCTTACGGAAAGCCTTAGCGGCGAGAAATCCTGATAGGATGCCGATGCCCGCCCCCCCGACAAGTTGCCACAGGAACAGGCCTATCGAGCGGAACGAATCATGGTTTCCCTGTCCAACCAGAGCGATTAGGAAGGTCGTGGTGATGATGGCCATGGGATCATTTGCCGCTGATTCCACTTCCGTGACCGCGGTGACTCTGTTGTTGATGGATCTGGAGCGTAGAATGGAGAATACCGCACCTGCATCCGTGGAGGAGATAATGGCGCACACCAAAAGGGATTTTGAAAGGTCCCAGCCAGAAATAAGACTGAAGAGCACCCCGGCGATGACTGCGGTGCACAAAACACCCAGAGTTGCTAACAGGGAGCTTTCCAGAATAACGGGTTTGAGATGAAAGAGCTTTGTTCCCAAGCCTCCAGAAAAAAGGATGAAAAGCAAGGCGATATCTGCGATGTCTCGCATGAGTTTGGCGTTGTCAAAATAGATGAGCCCGGTGACGTCGCTTCCAAAGAAGATGCCGATAGACAAAGCGATGATGATCAACGGAATGTTCAATTTCCGCGATACCATGGCGACGAACACCACAAAGAGGAATAGGAAACCCGTGATCAACAGCATGAGAGGACAAGCTACATAATTGGTATTGACAACAAATTTTATCTCGTTTTACTAGATTTGACCAACTTTATGCAAGGGAACCACCACCCAGTCATTATCGCGATTGACGGTCCTTCCGGGACTGGTAAAAGTACGACTGCCAAACGGGCCGCTCAACGATTGGGTTTTCTGTATCTCGATTCCGGCGCCATGTACCGCGCCATCGCCTGGAAATGCCTGCAACAAGGCATTGCGCCCCAGGACTCTGTACAGGTCGCTACGATTGCGCAGAGCATCCAGCTCGAATTCGACGCCCAGGGCCTGATTGTGGTGGATGGGGTTTCTCGTGCCACAGAAATTCGGCTTCCAGAAGTCTCTGCCCAGGTCTCGCCTGTCAGCGCCATTCCCGCCGTGCGCGACGTTGTCACCAACCAATTGCGCCGCATAGGTTCTCAGCGTAGTTCCGTGCTCGACGGTCGTGACATTGGCACCGTGGTTTTCCCGGATGCCGCCTATAAGTTCTTTTTACAAGCTGATTACCGTGTGCGGGCGGAGCGACGTTGTGCCGAACTCGCGACTCAGGGGATCCAATCCTCCGTGGAGGAGGTGGAAGTCAATTTACGCGAACGCGATCAGCTTGATTCTTCTCGGGCTACGGCTCCTTTGCGTCAGGCTCCCGACGCGATTCTTATCAATACCACACAAATCACGATCGAACAACAGGTGGACCAGGTCTGCGCCCATGTGCGTGTGGTCGCAAAAGCCCAGACGCTGCCATCAAAACCTAGTAGCAACATGACCAAGATCATATACGGAAACGACGAAGACCTCGCGGAAATCATTGCGGCGGAACAAGGCCTCGGCAACGTCACCGCCCTCCAGGGCGCGAACCTGGAAACCTATGGCAGCTCCCTTGAGGGACTGGAGGAAGGTAAGGTGGTGATCGGTACCGTTCGCCAGATTTCCGATCAGGACATCCTGGTGGATGTCAATTTCAAATCCGAGGGAGTGATCCCCCGCTCCGAATTCAAGGACGGGGACAAGATCGAAGTCGGGGACAAGATCGAGGTCTTCATCGAAAAGCTGGAAAACGACGAAGGCCATCTCCAACTCTCCAAACAACGCGCCGACTTTGTGCGCGTGTGGGAGAAGATTCACGAAGCCTTCGAAAAGGGCGAAGTGGTGCGTGGCACCCTGACTCGCCGCATCAAGGGTGGCGTGGTTGTGGACCTCTTTGGTATCGACGCCTTCCTGCCGGGCTCGCAGATTGACCTGCGTCAGATTCCCGACATCAATACCCTTATCGGCCAGGAATTCGACCTCAAGGTCATCAAGGTCAACAAGGCTCGTCGCAACATCGTGGTGTCCCGCCGTGTGGTCTTGGAAGAGGAACGTACCCGTCTGCGTGGCGACGTGCTCGAGACCCTCTCTAAGAATCAGGTCCGCAAGGGTATCGTCAAGAACATCACCGACTTCGGCGCCTTCATCGACCTGGGTGGCGTGGACGGCTTGCTGCATATCACCGATATGTCCTACAAGCGTATCAACCATCCTTCCGAAATGGTGCAACTGGGCCAGGAAGTCGAAGTCATGGTGCTCGACTTCAACGACAAGAAGGAGCGTATCTCCCTGGGCATGAAGCAGTTGAAGCCCCATCCCTGGAAGGA
>DATIQS010000499.1:0-7013 GCA_035470605.1 Fibrobacteraceae bacterium | reverse complement strand
CAATCCCGGCACGCAAGCCCGTAAAGGACCCTGGACCTCGAGCGACGACGATTTCGGGGATGGATTTCAGGGATATCTCCGATTCGCGAAATAGGGCCTCTAATTCTGTCGCCAGTTGCTCCCCCCGAGCCTCCGGTGCTCGACGGGAAAAAACCTGGGAATGGCATGGAGAAAACAATTCTAGATAGATCCCGCGCCTTGCGGTGTCCACGCCCAGAAACCAGGTTTCAGGTGATGTGGCGTCTGAAGTTGTCATAGAGCCCTCTCACTGTTCCGCGCGTAAGGAGGTTTCGATGACGATGTCCAACAAGTGTGAGTAATCTACTCCAATACAAGCGGCCTGCTGCGGGAGAAGCGAGGTTGGGGTCATGCCGGGGAGGGTGTTCGTTTCGAGCGCAAACAGGTTCCCATCCTGATCAATGCGCACATCGGTGCGACTATAGACGGCACAACCCAAGGCTTCGTGTGCGGCACAGGCTAGGGCCTGGATTTGAGCAATTCGATCCGCGGGGAACTCCGCTGGTGTGACTTCGCGGCTATCGCCCTGGTATTTGGCCTGATAATCAAAAAATTCCGTTTTGGTCATGCGGATTTCGGTAGGAGGAACGGCTGGCTGATCTTCGATATACCCGCAACTCGCTTCATCGCCAGGAATGAATTTTTCACACAAAAGGCGGGAAACCTTCTGGAAAAGCGTTTCCACCAGAGATTTGGCCTCTTCAATGGTTTTTGCAATACCCATATCAATCGAGGATCCGCCACAGGGATCTTTCACCACCAGAGGAAGTCCCAGCTTATCAATAGCTGCAAGCAACTGATCGTCCTGGAAGCCCTTGCGACGCAGAACCACATAATCCGGCGTGGGAATTCCATTGGCCAGGTAGACCGCCTTGGATTGAATCTTATCCATAGCCAGGGCCGAAGCGAGCACTCCAGAACCCGTATAGGGAATTCCCCAATTTTCCAGAAGTGCCTGCACGCGACCATCTTCCCCAAATTTTCCATGCAGGGCGAGGAACGCAATGTCGCAATCCGGCAGTTCGGACAAGGCCGGCGATTTTTCCCGACGGGCCGATGTTGAACCAGCGAGATCCGTAAAGTAAGGCTGCGCAAAAAAATTCTGCTTTTGATAAGGCGTAAGTTCGCGACTGGACCAAAGCCACTCCCCTTCTTTCGTGATCAATACCGGATGGACATTGTAGCGTTTGGGCTCCAAAGCCCGCACAACGCCAGAACCAGAGACCACCGAGACATCATGCTCGGAAGAAATGCCACCCATCAAGACTAAGATTCGTTTACGCATAAAGAACTCCACATTAAGGGTAGAGGGAAAAGGGTAAGGGGTAGAGAGGGATATTTTGCACAATGCAAAGTCTAGATCTCGAACCCATAACCACTAACCATTGATCTCTTCTCTCATCCCTCAATCTTCTTCGTCAGGTAGGCATCCAGTTCGGCAATTTTCACTCGATCCTGCTGCATCGAATCACGGTCGCGAACGGTGACGGACTGATCGTTTGCGGTATCGAAATCCACAGTAATACAGAAAGGAGTGCCAAGTTCATCCTGACGGCGATAGCGCTTTCCAATGGATTGCGTTTCATCGTATTCCACCGTCCAGCGCTTGAGAAGCGAACGGTAAATGCCATCAGCGGTTTCCATCAATTTATCGTCCTTGGAGAGCGGCAACACAGCGGCCTTAACCGGAGCGAGGCTCGGATGGAAATGCAATACCGTACGATCTTCACCATTCTCCAATTTTTGTACCTCATAAGCGTCCACCAGAGTCACGAGCAGCAAACGATCCACGCCTAGGGCGGGTTCCACCACGTAGGGGATGTATTTCTCATTGGCGACCTTATCGTGGTAACGCAGGTCTACCTTGGAATTCTCCATATGCCGGTTCAGATCAAAATCCGTACGGCTCGCGATGCCCCATAATTCGCCCCAACCGAAAGGGAACTCGTACTCAATGTCGGAGGTGCCATTGGAATAGTGCGACAGTTCCTCCTTGGCGTGCTCGCGAATCCGCAGTTTGTCGGGCTTAATCCCGATTTCCTGAAGCCAATCCATACAGAATTTTTTCCAGTAGGTGTACCAATCGACCTCGGTCCCCGGTTTGCAGAAAAATTCCATTTCCATCTGTTCGAATTCACGCGTGCGAAAAATGAAGTTGCCTGGGGTGATTTCGTTGCGGAAGGATTTCCCGATCTGACCAACACCAAAGGGAATCTTTTGACGGCAATTCTCGTAAACATTGCGGAAATTGATGAAAATGCCTTGGGCGGTTTCGGGACGCAAATAGACCTCGTTCCCTGTGCCCTCCAAGACACCGATCTGGGTTTTGAACATCAGGTTAAAGGCACGGGGCTCAGTGAAGTCCTTGCTGCCGCATTTGGGACACTGGATCCCGTTATCTTTCATCATTTGAGCGATTTCGGTAAAATTTTTACCTGCGGTGCAGCCGTTGCCCAGTTTTGCTTCAAGCAAATGATCCGCGCGATTGCGTTCTCGACAGACTTTACAATCCACCAGAGGATCGCTGAAATTGCCCACATGACCCGATGCAACCCAGACTTTAGGATTCAATAAAATTGAGGAATCCAGGCCCACGATGTCCGAACGGGTGGTAACGAATTTTTTCCACCAGAGATTTTTGATGTTCATTTTAAGCTGAACGCCATAGGGGCCATAATCCCAAGTATTGGCGAGACCGTCATAAATTTCCGAACCGGGAAAAATGAATCCGCGGCGTTTGCAGAGGTTCACAATCTCTTTCAGGGCATCAGCGACTTTTTTGTTTGCAGCCATAGGAATCCTTTACCAGATCAGGGTATGGTGTCGGGAATTTCGACAATGGAGCCCAAGGGGCGACTTTCGTCGAAAAAATCTTCCCGGAAATAGGAAAAACCTTCGTTGTTTTTGGAGTAATCCATCGCGTCTTGTTCAAAAAAAAGACGCAGCGCAGCATCCTGGGTCTCCGCCTCCAGCAACTGGGAACGCAAACCTTGGACCTCGGAAAAAAAGGAGAGAACAAAACGCGGCATGGTGAACCGCAATATAGCTATTTGGGCATCTGGGAAGACTCACCCACGTCTTCCGAAAGATCCACCAAGGACATCAAACCGTCCCTTAGGGGCTCCGATTAGGGATCCTGGATACAGCGGAGAGAAAAGGCATTCGATTTGTATTCAGATTTAACTTCAAGTTGTTCCGTATAGGAGTATATATCCAAACTAATCGCCCCAGTCTCCACCAACTCCGAGGCCGTCCACCAATGGGCCGAGTCTCCAAGAGCCGAATAAGACAATTCGTCTCCATTATAATATCCACCAGGCAAAGCAGAAAAACCATAGGCATTCGTTCCGTTATTTTCATTCCACAGGCTAGAATTCGCCTTTAAATAGCCGCCCGCAACGTCCACACCTCCAACATGGTCCACCAATGTATCCAGTTCCAATGCGCTTGGAACATGCCAACCACTGGGACAAATTCCTTGGTGGTTCACAGAATCCCCAAGAATGGAATCGTTGAACACGTCATCCGCCCCCATCGCAGCGGCCCAAGTATACAAGCGACCGTAGGTATCACAATTGGCTGAATCGTTGTCATAACACCGGATCGAGCTTCCATTCACCGTTCCATAGTTCAAGTTCTCAGCCATCCACACCTGGGAACCGATGGTCGTGTATTTGTACTCCAGGCTATCACGTGAATCCGTAAAGGTTCCACAAGCACCCTGTGCGACACAAGAGTCCCAATTAAACGAGGAACTAGAGGCAGCCGCACTGGAGGAGCCTTGCAAAGAGGAAGAAAAGGCAACGGAACTGGATGATTTTTGCGAGGATGAAGACGCGATAGTTGAGCTGGATAGGATTTGCGAAGAGGTTGCGACGGCGCTCGCCACTCCAAAGATGCAACGAAGTGAAAAGCCATCCGTTTTGGCAACTGCGAGCGAATAAATAGTCGCACTTACATCCACGATTCGATAGATGTTCGCAGTTGAGGCTTCGCTTTCGGAGGAAGTCCACCAAAATCCTTTTAAGCCAAGATTAGAAAATCCTCGGATATAATAGCCGCCAGGGAGAGCCGAAAAATCATAGTCATCCGTGCCAGAATTTTCATCCCAAAAGTCAGAGTTCGCTTTCAAATAGGTTCCGGCACTGCTCGTTCCAACATAAGTAATCAATGTGCTCCAATCTGAACTAGTCGGCACCCGCCATCCATCAGGACAAAGACCGCGATGGTTCAATGAATCCAAAAGGATGGACGTCGCATAGCCCGTATCCACGCTCATAACCGTAGTCCAGTTATAAAGGCGACCATAGTAAGCGCAGTAACTGGATGTATCGTTGTAACACCAACTGCCCGTCCCATCCAATGTGTCATAATTCAAATTTTCCGCCATCCAGGTTTGGTTACCAATTACTGTCTGGCGATAGCCCAATCCATCTCGGGAATCAATGAATCCAGAAGAAACAAATATACTCAGGCTTGCTGTATCTCTTTGTTTCCAAATATCTTGAGCATATACGCTGACAGAATAACTCCCTACTGCGGAAAAAGAGGTTGTCTGAACAGTACCAGCAGCGGCAGTCTTCTCAAACACTCCGTCTCCATCCAAATCCCACCATAGGCTATCGATCTGGTTGCCCTCCTCATCGCTTAAAGTCGGAGCACTCAGAGTGATGATTTGGTTCGTTATAGGTGTTGCATCGCTAGGGAACAAGGTTCCCAACTGTGGAGCTATGTTCACCACATGCACAGCAGCGGTTGCCGCCACGACATTGCCATCATTATCGATTACGGTCAGTTTCGCTGTGTATGTCGTATCCGCGCTGATATCTGGATAGGCATGACTGAACACCGAATCCGTTGCCGAAGAGTCGTCATCTACCCCGTCCCCATTGTAATCCCACTTGTACATCGCAATTCCACCAGAAATTCCGTTGGTGTAGATATCTGCGGCGCCACAAATCCCGAAGGAAAAAACCTCGCCAATGTGGCCATCCATTTCAGGGCAGGTCCCCACCGTCGGGGTCCCTTGCAGCACATGTACCGTCATTCCCTCATAAAAACGGTGCCCGCTGGCATCCGTATAGGTCACCGTGTAATTCCGGTCTCCCGCTTCGGCAAAGTATAGGGCACAATTTCCCACATCGGTCGCACCATCTGCGGAGCAAGCCGCCGAGGTAAAGCCAAAGCTTTCAAAGTCCGCCAAAACTGAAACTGTATCGTAAATGCCCGCATAGCGTTCCGTAGTGAAATCCATTGCAGAAAGATCCTTGGCGCTGACCCGGCGCCCCGCCACAAAGGAATGGAGCACTCCTCCAACAACGCCCCCGCCCTGATACACACGAGCAAGCAATGTCACTAAGGTGCTCTCCGGCACATCAATCATGGGAACGACGCTCTTATCGATCTCCGTAATTAGCTGATGTTCTGCGTCGGCGTTGCTAGCTTGCCAGATGTCCACTGTCACGCTATCCGCATCCGTCAACCCAGCCTCCTCAAGGTCAATATGATAATGAATAACCTCAGTATCTTCTGCCTCGTCGGTTTTCAAAAAAGAGCAGGACGCCAGCAACCATACAAGAAACAAGCCGAGACAAAAGTTCGGGAAAGCCATCTCTACCCTTTTCCCTCTACCCTCTACCCTTGTCTTACTGAATATCATACTCATCGGTCTTTCCTTCGTCTTTGTTCATGTTCAGGTATAGGACGGTCCCGCCCACGCCCAGGCCTACAATGGCAACCCCACCGATAATCCATGGCCACACGCTGGACTTCTCTGCGGTCAGCACGCTACGCTCTTTCTCTGGAGTTTTTCGCCCGCTGAAGATCTGCGCCATTTCATAGCAGCCTCCACGAAGGACATCCTGTAGTTCTCCCTTGATGTCGATCACATGCCCCAACACATTGCTTCCCTTTTCCACATCCACCATCTTTATATTCAGACTAATGATGTCCCCAACTTTGGACACATCTCCAGTGATGATGAGATCGACGCCCAACAACTGACCGACCTGCACCTGACACTCCGCACTATTACACGCCCCTGTCTGCTGAAAGCCCTGTTCCTGCAGGATCGCGTCCATATTGCGGCGCTCCAGAACCGTAAAGGAATCGGTTTTCATCAACTCCGTTTCAAAGCGATTGGTGATGGACTGAATCTCTTCCCGGGTGAAAATCTTATAACTCCCTGTGAACTCCAAAACGGCGACGTTTCGCTTGCGGGAGATCGCATTCAAGCCTGGTTCAGGAATCAAAGCAGAGGAGGCAGAGGAAAGACTCTTAACGCCCGTGGTCGAATTTACAGAAGGCGTCGCGAAAAGCGCTTCATGGGCCACTACGGGAGCTCCGGCAGAGGAGGACGAAGCCTCAGAGGATTGCGACGGATCATATTGAGCCTCCACATCCGCCCATGTCTTTTGCGCCTCCGCTTGTAAGGAAAGCATGGACGCCGAGGAAGAGGAGCCTGTATTTTCCTCCAACAAAGCTGTCGTGGCAGAGGACAGTGAAAGAGCAGAAGGAACAGAATCAGCAGAAGAAGAGGATTCAGGAAGCGGCGCTGCGGCATGGCTCGTGTCTAAAAGGACAGGCGCAGTTACTAAAGAATCCCCACTAGAGGAGGACTGGGCGGAAACGGGTGCAGAAACATCCGATTCTTGTGCTTGCGCGCCCAGAACTCCCAACAAAGCAAAGACAAAAAATGTTTTTACACCCACAGCAAAGCCTCCTTAAATGCAATTCCGCGTCTAATAAATCTGCTAAATGGTGAAATTTAGTCTATTTCGTTTATTTCCCAGAAAACTTGCAATCTCTGTTAAAGAACGCTACAGACATTAACTATTTACGGCTTTGCTAGATTTGGCGGCCTATGAACCAGATTCCTGTTCGCAATATTGCCATTATCGCCCACGTTGACCACGGAAAGACCACCTTGGTGGATCAAATCCTAAAACAATGCGGGACCTTTCATCAAAACCAGGAAGTCCAAGAACGCGTCATGG
>DATIQS010000498.1:0-2008 GCA_035470605.1 Fibrobacteraceae bacterium | reverse complement strand
GGTAAAGGGTAGAGGTTAGAATGCCAGACTCTGATTTTCTCAGAACTCCCATCTCTAACCTGGCTGCCGCTCAGCGTTCCCATCCCATCCTGTCAAAATAGGCGCCTCGGGCTGAGCATAGAAACGTCGCTCAAAGTCCGCCACGACATCTGCGACGCGAAAACGATGCCACACGACACTCTCTTCTTTGACAGGATTAACCGTAGCACGAGGGAACAGGATGAACCACGGAATACACGGAAAAAGAAAATGCAAATTTTCCCAATCCCGTGCCCTTCCGTGCTTTCTGTGGTTGTTGATGGATCAGCACGGCATGCTTTTCGCGGAACGTTGTGCTGAATACGGGTGCCTTGTTGTACGACTTCCTCTTTTTTGACAGGCTAATACCGGACCGGGATCGACCTCTGCATGAGGAAATTATGGTAAAGGGTAGAGGTTAGAATGCCAGACTCTGATTTTTTCAAAATTCCCCTCCCGGTGGTGCAAGTTTTCGCTCCGCAACGTCTATCAAGGCATGAACCCAACCTACATAGACCCGTTCTCCGACTTCGGCTTCAAGGCCATCTTCCTCAACCCAAAGAACAAGCCAATCCTCATCGGCTTCCTCAACGCCGTGCTGGAGCGCGTCGGGGAGTCCCGCATCGTGGACCTCGACTATCTCCCCACGGAGCACATCGGTCTTGATGCCGAGCACAAAAAGGTCGTGCAGGACCTGGAATGCCGCTCCATTGACGGCAGGCATTTCATCGTGGAGATGCAACGCGCCATCGAAAGCGACTTCCGCGACAGCATGGCGTTCTACGCCTTCCGCGCGAGCATCGAGGCTGTGGAGGCGGGCGGACGCTATGGCCTGAGGCCCGTCTACGTGCTGGTCATCATGGAGGAGATGTTGCGGCCAGAAAGCCCGGATTTTCTGCAGATGGCCACCCTGCGCTTTGAGCGAAGCGACGAGCGGCTCATACAGTACCCGATCTTCCTGTTCCTGGAGACCCGCAAGTTGCCAGACATCGGCGCGGGCTTCCGCACCCCTCTGGAGTGGCTGACCTATTGCCTGGCCCACATGCCGGAATGGAGCCAGCCACCCAAAGAGTTATGCATAGAATCCACGGCAGGCCACTTGCTGGAGGCCGCGAAATTTGCGAACTTTACCGTAGAGGAACAGAAGGCCTACCTACAGGGCCAGGATCAGAGGCGCGACATGAAATACGCACTGGAATACAAGTGGCAAAAAGGGTTTGAGGAAGGGATCTCTCAGGGGATTTCCCAGGGGATCACCGAGGGACTGGAGGCCAAGCAAATCGACGTGGTCGCCGGGATGCTGGCCAAAGGCTTTGACTGGCAAACCATCCAGGACATCACCCACCTGGACCAAGCGGGGTACGAGGAGCTCAAGGAGAAACACGGGGAGCGAGCGGAGGGCGCAGAGCGGGGCGTTTAGGGAAAAGGGTAAAGGGTAGAGGTTAGAAGGCCAGACTCTGTTTTTCTCAGAACTCCCATCTCTAACCTGGCTGCCGCTCAGCGTTCCCATCCCATCCCGTCAATCCGGCTTTCATCCTGTCCATCCTGTCAAAAAAGAGAAACCCCTCCGCGAGAGCCTTTCACCACAACATCTGCGCCGCGAAAACGGTGCCGCACGACGCCCTCCCTTTTGACTGGATTGACCGTAGCACGTGTGGACAGGATCTACAGGATAAAACCGGGCCGTGGAATGACGGCGGGATACGACATGTGTGACCTGACGCCACAGAAATGCCCCCTTCAGGGCAATGACCAACACGGCATACTTTTCGCGGAGTGTCGTGCTGAACTCTGCGCCCTCCGCGTCTCCGCGTGAGCCCTTGCACCATAACATCTGCGCAACGAAAACGGTGCCGCACGACGCCCTCCCTTTTGACTGGATTGACCGTAGCACCTGGGGACGGGATCTACAGGATAATACCGGGCCGTGGAATGACGGCGGGATACGACATGGGTGACCTGACGCCACAGAAATGACCCCTTCAGGGCA